>WQUQ01000243.1 GCA_009782025.1 Desulfobulbus sp.
TTGCGCGCTCCGTCGCGGAATCCAAAAGCCGCATGGATGCTGCGACTACGCGCAGCATGACGCAGCAGGAATTTTCAAATCTTAATGGCCGGTTCAATAATTGCCGGATCAATAATCGAGCGCGCCGTTATTCCCGAATCATTCCGCTCTGGCGGCGCGCGCCAGCAAGGTCGCCAGTGCCCCTTTCAGCGAGCCTTCCGGCAGGCTGCCAGAGATCGTTTCCAAGCTGGCGACGGCCTGGGCGGAAAGCGGCTTTTGCGTCGAAGCGCTTGATCGCAAAGGCAATTGTCGAGGTTGTACTTTTATCGACATCGCGTTACACTCGACGCCTGTTTTTGATAATTCGTCGCACAAACGCTGGCTCATCTGGCGCAATTTGGCGGCGACCGCGCCGTTCTCGGCGTGGATAACGACAGTCCCCGACTTGTAGTTGGCAACCTGTGCGGCGTGGCGCAGCCCGGCAGGGGCAAGCGCCGCGAAATGGCGGGAAAGCCTGAGCAGCAGTCTGGCATGCGCCATCAAGCGGGCGCTGCTGGCATCGTTGTCGAGGTACTGCTCTGGCCCTTGGTACATGGAGGAGTTTCCGTGCAGATCATTCTGGTATCGCGCCATTGGCGCACGGCGCGAACAATTGCCATTATGCCCCGGCATGTGCTGTTGGCGGCCACGGGTTTCATTGCCCTGGTTCTGGCCACATCGATGTTGTTGTCCTGGCTGTCGGTACATTGGCGCTTGCCGCTGGTCGAGAATCTGGTGCAATCCCTGCAACAGCAGGAAAGCCGGCGCATTCAGGATTACGTCAGCAACAATCTGCAACTGATGGCGACCCGCCTGGGCGAGCTACAGGGCAAGGTGATGCAGCTCGACAGTCTGGGGCAACGCATCGCCGGGCTGGCCGGCGGCAAGCCGGTGGCCGCCCCTGCGCAAGCGCCGGCGGCGCTTGCCGGGGAGGGCGGCCCCTTCCTGCCGGTGAACTTGACCGCCGACGAATTGCAGCGGGAAATCGAACGTCTGGCGACTGCCGTCGACGACCGCGCCGCCGATCTGGAAGCGCTCGAATTTCAATTGCTGGAAAAGCGCGTCCGCGACCGCCTGCTGCCGACCATGCTGCCGGTCAAAGCGACCCAGCTTGGCTCGCCCTTCGGCGTCCGCGCCGACCCGATCGTTGGCGTGCAGGCGCGCCACGAGGGCATCGATTTCGTCGCCCCGGTTGGTGCCAAGGTTGTCGCCGCCGCCGATGGCGTCGTGCTGTCGGCTGAATTCCATCCCGAATTCGGCAACATGGTCGACATCGACCACGGCGACGGCCTGACCTCGCGCTACGCTCACCTCTCCCGCATCGACGTGACGCCCGGCCGTCTGCTCAAGCGCGGCGAGAAAATTGGCCTGGTCGGCACCACCGGCCGCTCGACCGGCCCGCACCTGCATTTTGAAGTGCGCATGCTCGGCGTCGCCCAGAACCCGGCCCTGTTCCTCAGGCAGAACAGCGAATTCGCGCAGTTCGCGCAGCGCTGATCCAGCGCAGTTCTCCCGCAGTTCTCCTAATCCGGGCCGTCGCCGGGGCGGCGTGCTAGAATCCGCGCTTTGCCGCGCCTGGCGCCACCATTACAGACTGCGATGATTTCCGGCCTCCTCAAAAAGATTTTCGGCAGCCGCAACGAGCGGCTCATCAAACAATATTCCCAGACCGTCAAGCGCATCAACGCCCTTGAACCGACGCTGCAAGGGCTGACCGACGAGCAATTGCGGGCCAGGACGGACGAATTCCGCCAGCGCCACGCCGCCGGTGAATCGCTCGACGACCTGCTGCCGGAAGCCTTCGCCGTGGTCCGCGAGGCGGGCAAGCGCGAACTGGGTATGCGCCATTTCGATGTTCAATTGATCGGCGGCATGGTGCTGCATTACGGCAAGATCGCCGAGATGCGCACCGGCGAGGGCAAAACCCTGGTCGCCACGCTGGCGGCCTATCTCAACGCCATTCCCGGCAAGGGCGTGCATGTGGTCACGGTCAATGATTACCTGGCCAGCCGCGATGCCGAGTGGATGGGCCGCCTGCACAACTTCCTCGGCCTCACCGTCGGCGTCAATCTGTCGCAGATGGATCATGAGTCCAAGCAGGCCGCCTATGCTGCCGACATCACCTACGGCACCAACAACGAATTCGGCTTCGACTACCTGCGCGACAACATGGTGTTCACCGCCGCCGAACGGGTGCAGCGCGGCCTCAACTTCGCCATCGTCGACGAGGTCGATTCCATCCTGATCGACGAGGCGCGCACGCCGCTCATCATTTCTGGCCAGGCCGACGACCACACCGATCTCTACGTGCGCATGAAGGACGTGGTGCCCAGGCTGACGCGGGCGGCCGAGGAGAAGGGCGAGGGCGATTACTGGGTGGACGAGAAGGGGCATCAGGTGCACCTCTCCGAGGCCGGTTACGAGCACGCCGAGGCGTTGCTCGCCGAGCACGGCCTGTTGACCGAGGGCGCCAGCCTGTACGATGCCGCCAACATCCTGCTGATGCACCATCTGAATGCCGCCTTGCGGGCGCTCACGCTGTTTCACAAGGATCAGCAGTACGTGGTGCAGAACGGCGAGGTGGTCATCGTCGACGAATTCACCGGCCGGCTGATGGCCGGCCGCCGCTGGTCAGACGGCCTGCATCAGGCGGTCGAGGCCAAGGAAGGCGTGAAAATCCAGGCCGAGAACCAGACGCTCGCCTCGATCACCTTCCAGAATTACTTTCGCATGTACGGCAAGCTCTCGGGCATGACCGGCACCGCCGACACCGAAGCCTACGAATTCCAGCAAATCTACGGCCTGGAAACCGTCGTCATCCCGACACACCGGCCGATGGTGCGCAAAGACATGAACGATCTGGTGTTCAAGACCGCCGGCGAGAAACATGCGGCGATCATCGCCGACATCAAGGCCTGCGCAGCGCGCGGCCAGCCGGTGCTGGTCGGCACGACCTCGATCGAGGCTTCGGAACTCCTCTCCGGCCTGCTCGACAAGGAGAAGCTGCCGCATTCCGTGCTCAACGCCAAGCAGCACGCCCGCGAAGCCGAAATCGTCATCGAGGCCGGCCGGCCGGGGCAGATCACCATCGCCACCAACATGGCCGGCCGCGGCACCGACATCGTGCTCGGCGGCAGCATCGAGAAGGCCACCGCCGCCATCAAGCACGACGAATCCTTGCCGGAAGCCGAGCGCGAGGCGAAGATCGCCGCCCTGCGCGCCGACTGGCAGAAGCTGCACGATCAGGTGGTGGCCGCCGGCGGCCTGCACATCATCGGTTCCGAGCGCCACGAATCGCGGCGCATCGACAACCAGTTGCGCGGCCGCTCCGGCCGTCAGGGCGACCCCGGCTCCTCGCGCTTTTATCTCTCGCTCGACGACCCGCTGCTGCGCATCTTCGCCGGCGAACGCCTGCGCGCCATCATGGACCGCCTGAAAATGCCGGAGGGCGAGGCCATCGAGCATCCGCTCGTGACCCGCTCGCTGGAATCGGCGCAGCGCAAGGTCGAGGCCCGCAACTTCGACATCCGCAAGCAGTTGCTCGAATACGACGACGTGGCCAACGACCAGCGCAAGGTCATCTACCAGCAGCGCAACGAGCTACTGGAAAGCCAGGATATTTCCGAAACCATCGACGCCATGCGCGCCGGCGTCATCGAGGGCATCTTCCGCACCCATATCCCGGCGGATTCCGTCGAGGAACAATGGGAACTGCCGGGGCTGGAGGCGGAATTGCGTTCCGACCTGCTGATCGAAGCGCCGGTCGGCCAGTGGTTCAAGGACGAGCCGACGCTGGCCGACGACGACATCCTGGCCCGCATCCAGCAAGGGGCCAACGAAACCTATCAGGGCAAGGTCGACCTGGTCGGCGCCGAAACCTTCCGCCAGTTCGAGCGCAACGTCATGTTGCAGAGCCTCGACGCCTGCTGGCGCGA
>WQUQ01000244.1 GCA_009782025.1 Desulfobulbus sp.
CGAGGCGTGCCATGCGCATCGGCACCGGGTCGTAGAGCAGCACCTCGCCATGCGCCGCCACCGGCGGCAGCGCCGCGGCGGCTTTCAGGAAGGCGATGGCGTCGGCCATTTGCGGCGCTTCGGCGCGCAGCATGGCCTGGAAGGCATAGGGCGGAAAGCCAGCCTGTTCGCGCTCCTGCAACTGACCGGCGGCGAAACCGGCGTAGTCGTGGGCGGCCAGCGCGGCGAACAGGGGGTGCTCGGGGTATTGCGTCTGGATGACTACCTCGCCCTTCAATTCCGCCCGCCCGGCTCGCCCGGCGACCTGCATCAACTGGGCGAACAGGCGCTCCGGCGCCCGCCAGTCGGCGGCATGCAGCGCGGCATCGGCGCCGAGCACGCCAACCAGCGTCAGTTTGGGAAAGTCGTGGCCTTTGGCCAGCATCTGCGTACCGACCAGAATCTCGGCCTCGCCACCGTGGATGCGCTCGAGCATCGCCTCCCACTGCTTGCGGCTTTTCACCGAATCACGGTCGACACGCAGGATGCGCGCTGCCGGGAACTCGCCCTGCAAGCATTCCTCGAGGCGCTGGGTGCCGCGCCCATAGGGGTGGATGTCCTGATTGCCGCAGGTCGGGCAGGCGGGTGGTACGCGCTGCTCATGACCGCAATGGTGACAGCGCAGCCGCTGGTCGGCGCGGTGCAGCACCAGATTGGCGGCGCAGCGGCGGCAGTGCGAAACCCAGCCGCAGGCCGGGCAAGCCAGTACCGGCGCGTACCCCCGGCGATTGAGAAAAACGAGGCTCTGCTCGCCACGCTTGAGGCGCTCGTCGATGGCCGCCAGCAGCGGCGCGGCGATGCCCTCCTGCAAGGGGAGCCGCCGGGTGTCGAGAATGCGGATGGAGGGCAGCGTGGCCTGGGCGTTGGCCCGCTCGCGCAGCGTCAGCCGCCGGTAGCGGCCACTGTCGGCATTGGCCCAGGTTTCCAGCGCTGGCGTCGCCGAACCGAGCACGACCGGCGCGCCGGCCTGATGGGCGCGCACCACGGCCAGATCACGCGCCGAGTAGCGCATGCCATCCTGCTGTTTGAAGGAAGGGTCGTGTTCTTCATCAACGACGATCAGGCCGAGCCGGGGCAGCGGCGTAAAGATGGCGAGACGGGTGCCGAGCACGATGTCGGCCTCGCCCAAAAAGGCCGCCCGCCAGTTGCGCTCGCGCGCCGCCTCGGCCAGCTCGCTGTGCAGCGCGACCACGCTGCGTTGCGGAAAGCGGGCGCGCACCCGCTCCTCCAGTTGCGGCGTCAGATTGATTTCCGGCACCAGCAGCAGCGCCTGACGGCCGGCGGCCAATGCCCGCTCGACCAGGCGCAGATAGACCTCGGTCTTGCCGCTGCCGGTAACGCCGTGCAGCAAATAGGCGGCGAAACCCGAATCCAGCGCCACCGCCGCCACCGCTGCCGCCTGCTCGGCGGTCAGATCCGGCAAGACCGGCGACGCGCCGGGCGATGGCGGAGGAATTGACCGGCGCTTGGGCGGATCGCGGCGTTTCAACCCGCTCGGTAATGCCTGTAGCACCACTTCACCCAACGGAGCTTGATAGTAAGCGCTGGCAAACGAGCACAGGGCGAAGAAATCCGGCGGTAGCGGCGGCAAGTCGCGCAGCACCTCGCCCGCCGCTTTCAGTTGTTCCGGCGGCCACTCGCTGCTGGCCGCGACATCAACGATGACGCCGACCCGCTCGCTGCGCCCGAACGGCACCCGAACCCGCAGGCCGATGTCGTCGCGGCTCGCCGCCTCCGGCGCGGCGTAGTCGAACAGGCGATAGAGCGGCAGATCGAGGGCGATGCGGAAAACGGGCATGGCGAGGCGAATGAATCCCAAGCTCGGATGCAACCGGCCATCATGAACCGGCGCTGAATTTGTCCACAATTTCTGTGGATAACTTTGTGGATTACAGACCCGATCAACGCGGGATTGCGGGTTACAGCCCAATTCCCTGCTTTGCCGAAATATTGGGCAAGAAAATTATTTCTTTTATTTTCAACGAATTAACAAAATCAAAAACTGTCAAGCCCATTTCGCAAGATCGTCGTCGATTCAGAATTTTTCGGTGTGCATAAGTCCCGTCTTATCCCGACCGCGCAGCTTGGTTATTGACGCAACCGGCGGCTATGGCCATGCACGGTTTCGATCAGCGCGGTGACGCTTTCCGGCGGCGTGAATTGCGAAATGCCGTGGCCGAGATTGAAAACGTGGCCGGTGTTGCCGGGGCCGAAGCTGTCGAGCACTTTTTTCGCTTCGGCGGCGACGATTTCCGGCGCGGCGAACAGCACGTTGGGGTCGAGGTTGCCCTGGAGCGCCACCTGGTCGCCGATACGGCGGCGGGCCTCGCCAATATCCACCGTCCAGTCCAGGCCGACCGCATCGCAGCCGCTGGCGGCGATGCTCTCCAGCCACAGGCCGCCGTTCTTGGTGAACACGATGCACGGAATGCGCTGGCCGTCCTTCTCTTTCTTCAAACCGGCGATGATGCGCCGCATGTAGGCCAGCGAGAATTCCTGGTAGGCGGCGTGCGACAACGAGCCGCCCCAGGTATCGAAAATCATCGCCGCCTGGGCGCCGGAATCGATCTGGGCGTTCAGGTAGCGGGTCACTGCGTCGGCGGTCACTGACAGAATGCGGTGCAGCAGGTCGGGCCGGCTGTAGAGCATGCCCTTGATGTGGCGAAAATCGCTGGAACCCTGCCCCTCGACCATGTAACAGGCGAGCGTGTAAGGACTGCCGGAAAAGCCGATCAGCGGCACCGAGTTGTTCAGCGCGCGGCGGATTTCGGCCACGGCGTCCATCACGTAGCCGAGATGCTCGTAAGGATCGGGCGCGGAGAGGGTGTTGATCGCCCATTCTTCGCGCAGCGGGCGCTCGAAGCGCGGCCCCTCGCCTTCGGCGAAATACAGGCCGAGGCCCATGGCATCCGGCACCGTCAGGATGTCCGAGAACAGGATGGCGGCGTCGAGGTCGTAGCGCGCCAGCGGTTGCAGCGTGACCTCGCAGGCCAGGGAAGGCGATTTGCACAAATTCAGGAAATTGCCGGCGCGCTTCCTCGTTTCGCAATACTCCGGCAGATAGCGGCCGGCCTGGCGCATCAGCCACAGCGGCGTGTACTCGGTCGGCTCCTTGAGCAGGGCGCGCAGAAAGGTGTCATTCAGGGGTCGGCTCACGTCAGGCTCCGGCGAAAAATCGGCAAGGCGGGATTATAGCGACTCGCCAAAATTCCGCCGGGGAGGTCATTACTGCCGACCGGGGTAAAATCGCGGCGATGAATCCCCCGCGCTACGTCCACCTCCGCCTGCATTCCGAATATTCCGTGACCGACGGCATCGTCCGCCTCGGCGATGCCGTCAAGCGCGCCGCCAGCGATGGCATGCCGGCCCTGGCGCTGACCGACATGGCCAATCTGTTCGGCCTCGTCAAGTTCTACACCGCAGCGCGCGGCAAGGGCGTCAAGCCGATTGCCGGGGCCGATGTCTGGATCGCCAACCCGGAAGCGCCGGAAGATGCCCACCGGCTGCTGCTGCTGGTGCGCAACCGGCGCGGCTACCAGCAGTTGTGCGAATTGCTGACGCGGGCCTACCTGGCCGAGGGGCGGCGCGAGCGGGCCGAGATTCGCCGCGAATGGTTTGCCGAGATTGGCGGCGACGGCCTGATCGCGCTCTCCGGCGCGCATCTCGGTGATGTCGGCGAGGCGCTGCTGAATGGCAATTTCGCTTTGGCCGGTGAGCGTGCGCGCGCCTGGGAAGCGATTTTCCCCGGCGCTTTTTATCTGGAAATCCAGCGTTACGGCCAGCCGCAGCAGGAAACCATCGTCCAGCGCACGGCCGATCTGGCCGGCGAATTGGGCCTGCCGCTGGTCGCCACGCAGCCGATCCAGTTCATGCAGCAGGACGACTTTCGCGCGCACGAGGCGCGCGTCTGCATCGCCGAAGGTTACGTGCTGGGCGACCACCGGCGGCCGAAAATTTATACCGAGGAGCAGTATTTCAAGAGCCAGGATGAGATGGCCGAGTTGTTCGCCGACCTGCCGGAAGCCTTGGAAAACACGCTGGAAATCGCCCGCCGCTGCAATATCGAATTGACGCTGGGCAAGAATTTTCTGCCCGATTTCCCGATTCCGCCGGGCCTGACCATCGCTGAGTTTCTAGTCGCCGAGGCCAAAAAAGGCCTGGAGGTTCGCCTCGCCGAACTCTACCCCGACCCGGAGGAACGCGCCCGCCGCCGTCCCGAGTACGACGAACGGCTGGCCTTCGAGTGCGACACCATCGTCCAGATGGGCTTTCCCGGCTACTTCCTGATCGTTGCCGATTTCATCAACTGGGGCAAGCACAACGGCGTGCCGGTCGGCCCTGGCCGCGGTTCCGGCGCGGGTTCCTTGGTCGCCTATTCGCTGCGCATCACCGACCTCGATCCGCTGGCTTACGCGCTGCTGTTCGAGCGTTTTCTGAACCCCGAACGGGTGTCGATGCCCGATTTCGACATCGACTTCTGCCAGGACAACCGCTGGCGCGTCATCGAATACGTGCGCCAGCATTACGGCGCGCAGGCGGTCAGCCAGATCGTCACCTTCGGCACCCTGTCGTCGAAGGCGGTGATCCGCGATGTCGGCCGCGTGTTCGGCCTGCCCTATTCGCTGTGCGACCGCATCTCGAAACTGATTCCGGTCGTCCAGAACAAGCCGGTGTCGCTCGCCGAGGCGCTGGAGCAGGAGCCGCAACTCAAGGAGATGATGCGAGGCGATGGCGACGGCGAAAGCGTGCGTGAACTGTTTGATCTGGCCGGCCGCCTTGAAGATTTGACCCGCAACGTCGGCATGCACGCGGGCGGCGTGCTGATCGCGCCGGGCAAGATCACCGATTTCTGCCCGATTTATCAGGCCACCGGGGCCGACGCCTCGCCCGTCTCGCAATTCGACAAGGACGATGTTGAAAAGGCGGGCCTGGTCAAATTCGACTTCCTGGGCCTCAGAAATCTCACCATCATCGAACTGGCGCTGCACTACATCGAGCGCCTGACCGGCGAGCGGCCCGATCTGATGCGCCTCGGCTTCAACGACCCCGGCGCTTACCAGATTCTCAAAGAGGCCAATACCACGGCCATCTTCCAGGTCGAATCGGAGGGCATGAAAAAGCTCTTGAAAAAGCTCCAGCCCGACCGCTTCGAGGACATCATCGCCGTACTCGCCCTGTATCGTCCCGGCCCGCTCGGCTCCGGCATGGTCGATGACTTCATCCTGCGCAAGAAGGGCCAGCAGGCCATCGACTACTTCCACCCCGATCTCAAGGCCTGCCTGGAGCCGACCTACGGCGTCATCGTCTATCAGGAACAGGTGATGCAGATTTCGCAGATCATCGGCGGCTACACCCTGGGCGGGGCCGACATGCTGCGCCGGGCGATGGGCAAGAAAAAGCCCGAGGAAATGGCCAAGCACCGCGAAACCATCGCCGCCGGCGCCAAGGAGCGCGGCTACGACCCGAAGCTGGCGGAAAAACTGTTCGACCTGATGACCAAATTCGCGGAATACGGCTTCAACAAGTCGCACACCGCCGCCTATGCCGTCGTCACCTACCACACCGCCTGGCTCAAGCGCTACCATTGTGCCGCCTTCATGGCCGCCACCCTGTCCTCGGACATGGACAACACCGACACGGTGAAGATTTTTTACGAGGACACGCTGGCCAATCAGGTCAAGGTGCTTGGCCCCGACGTGAACGCCTCCCGCTACCGTTTCGAGCCGGTCGACCGCGACGCCATCCGCTACGGCCTGGGAGCGGTCAAGGGCACTGGCGAGCAGGCGGTCGGCGTGATTCTCAAAGCCCGCGACGAAGGCGGGCCGTTCAAGGATCTGTTCGACTTCTGCCGCCGCTGCGACAAGCGCATGGTCAACCGCCGCACCATCGAGGCACTGATCCGGGCCGGCGCTTTTGACGGCATCGCGCCGCGCCGCGAAGGCTCCGGCCAGGCCGACCGCCATCGCCTGCTCGCCTCGGTCGGCGTCGCCATGGATTTCGCCGAGCAAGCCGAGCGCGACGCCATGCAGACCAGCCTGTTCGACATTGCCGGCGTCGCCGACGCGCACGCGCCGGAATACGTCGCGGTCAAGTCCTGGGACGAAAAAACGCAATTGATGGAAGAAAAAGCCGCCCTCGGCTTCTTCTTCTCCGGCCACCCCTACAACAGTTACCGCAAAGAGCTTCAACCCTTCATCCGCCGCCCCCTGGCACATCTCGAACCCGCCAAGGAACTGACCGTCATGGCCGGTATCGTGGTCGGCATCCGCACGCAGATGACGCGGCGCGGCAAGATGCTGTTCGTGCAGATCGACGACGGCACGGCGCTGGTCGAAGTCTCGGTATTCAACGACCTGTTCGAGGCCGAGCGCGACAAGATCGTCACCGACGACATTCTGGTCATCGAAGGCAAGGTCCGCTACGACGAGTTTTCCGGCGGCAATGCGATTGCCGCCGACAAGCTGATGACCCTGGGCGAAGCGCGGGCGCGCTTTGCCAAGCATCTGCTGCTGAAAATCAACGGCAACGCCGACGCGCGCAAACTGAAATCCCTGCTCGCCCCCTTCGCCCCCGGCCCGGCCCCGGTGCGCATCCGCTACCGCAACGCCGAGGCCGAATGCGAACTGCTGCTCGGGCAAACCACCCGCGTCCGCCTCGAAGACGCCCTGCTCGACGCCCTCGGCGGCTGGCTACAGGCGGAGAACGTCGAGATCGTCTATTGATGCAATCTTGTGTTTTCTACTAAATCATATAAAAATTAGTAGACATGAAGATTCCAATGGCGCCGCCAAATGTCGCTTCCCTGCTCGCCCGGTTAATGCCTGACGAACTGGGAAAACTATTGGCGCATTCAACCCCGCTGCCCGCAGGCCGCTACCTGCATTGGGATGATCTGCGGCATCGCCCGCCACCGGATGGGCTTTCTTCGCAGACATGGTGGCTTGCCGTATGCCTGGCCAGAAACCCGATGCTCCAGCCGCTGCCATTCACCAGCAAGGAAGGAAAGCCCTTCCTGCTGGCAAGCCCGGAGCCGCTGCTGATCCACCTGCATCACATCGATCGTGACGCGGCGGGGCAAATCAGGATGCCGGAGCCGAGTTCGATTCACGAGCATCGGGAACGCTACCTGCTGCACTCGCTGATCGAGGAGTCGATCACCTCCAGCCAACTCGAAGGCGCGTCGACCACCCGCCGGGTCGCCGAGGCCATGCTGCGCGACGGGCGGCAACCCCGCGACCGCAGCGAGACCATGATTTTCAACAATTACCAGGCGATGGCGCAGTTGCGTCATCTGAAAAGTGAGCCGATCACCCCGGCGCAACTCCTTGAACTGCACCGCCTCATCACGCGCGATACGCTGGACGACCCGGCCGATGCGGGCAGACTGCGCCGGTCGGATGACGTGAATGTGGTCGACAACCGGGATGGCAAACTGCTGCACCAGCCCCCCGGCTTCAAGGAGCTTCCCGAACGCCTGGAAAAACTGTGCGCCTTCGCCAATGCCGATGCGGACAGTTCCCCCTTCGTCCATCCCGTCGTCCGGGCCATCCTCCTGCATTTCATGATCGGCTACGACCATCCGTTCGCCGATGGCAACGGGCGCACCGCACGCGCCTTGTTCTACTGGTCGATGGCGCGCAGCGGCTATTGGCTGGCGGAGTTTCTCTCCATCTCCCAATTCCTGCGCAACGCCCCCCGGCAATACGTTCAGGCTTACCTGCACAGCGAAACCGACCGCAACGACGCCACCTATTTCGTCCTGCACCAGTTGGAGATCATCCGGCGCGCCATTGCCAGCCTGCATGACTACCTCGGCCGCAAGATCGAGGAGCAAAAAGAAGCGGAAAATCTGCTCATCAAGGCCGGCCAGCTACGCGCCCATTTGAACCACCGGCAACTCGCCTTGCTGACCCATGCGCTGAAACACCCCGGCGAAACCTACCGGGTTGCCAAGCACCAGGCGGTTCATGACGTGGTTTATCAGACCGCCCGCGCCGATTTACTCGGATTGGCAGAGCTAGGCTTGCTGGTGAAGTTCAGACAAGGCAATGCCTTCGTGTTCCATGCCGCCGACAATCTGGCGGAATGTTTCCAAAGCCTTGATCGGACCTGAGGTCAGGCATTTGGACGCGCCAACGGCCATTTGGGAATACCGGCCTCGCGCATCAACTTGGCAAGCATGAATACAAATAGCAGGGCAACAACGTTAACGCCAAGAAGAAGGCCAGTGCTGTCTGTGTTGAACCAGAGCTGGCTGGCATAGCCGAAGCGCAAACTGAAGTCGGCACCGAAATGACCTGGGCCAAGCGCGACAGTGGGAAACAAAGCCAGACCCATTGCGCACCAATACGAGAGAAGCGAAAACGAAATGACGGGTACACAAGACCACGATAACCAGTAGAGAAGTTGCGCGCCAATGGGCCGATGATGCCAGAACTGCCAACCGCCGTAGATAGCCGCGGCGATCTGGGCAAGCAGGATCAGCCAGGCAAGAGCGGCCATCATATCGAGGGATGCGCCGTTGAGTTGAGGGAGTGTCATGATTGCCCCCAAAAGCCCCCCAACAAGATATGCAATAGCAATTATTTTATGGGTAGTCGTTCTCGAAGAGGCTGATGTGGCGCTTGATGTTTCATTTCCGCCAGTGGAATCAGGAGTTCCGGCGGCTGGAGCCGGAGGGGTACGAAGCAGGAAGCGCGCTATGGCAATAACAGCAGCGATAACAGCAACAACAACGGCCAGCAGCAAGCCCGCAATGAGAAGATGCCAGATCGAGAAACTGCCCACTGGGCCTCCAGAATTGAAACGCCTACGGATTCGGGCTATGCCGCTGCTATTCTTGCTTTGGAGTACCAGCAGAAGCGCCTCGTGCGACCTCTTGCTGTGACTCACGCATGCTGAATTTGGCGACAACGTTGTTCTTGTCGAACATGACGACAAGCTCCTTGGATTGGACATCCGCACCGCCAGCGAAGATGCCGACGACCGGTACGAAATTGACTGCCTTTGGGGTGGCGTAGGCGTATCGGAATGTCCATATCTCGTTTCCACCATCGGTAAACGAGGTTTGCGTGGGCTGCCCATACATGGCTCGCACTTCGTCTTTCGTCGTCTTGCCCTCGACGATTCGAGCCGAAACCGTCTTTTCGGTTTCATCCTTCAGCGCCATGTTGCCCGCACTGGCGGCACATGCGCCGAGCAGGATGGTTGCGATACAAAGCAAGTACCCGTGTTTCATCTTCTTGTCCCCCTATTTCCCATTTCAGGATTGAATCGTCGGTTTGTTGTCGGCTGTCGCATCAATGGCAACCGCAAGCCAGCTTCAAATGTCACGATTAGTGCGTGGCCGATAAGAATACATTAAACCACATTCGCGGGGGTGAAAATTCCTCTGCGAAAACGATTCGGACTGCGTATCAGGGAACTGCGACAAGCGACCGGGCTATCGCAGGAGGCATTTGCCGACCGTTGCGGGTTCGCTCGCAGTTACATGAGCCGTATCGAACGCGGCGGCGCCAACCCGTCACTGGATGCCGTACAGGTCTTGGCCGATGCGTTAAACGTCGAAGTATTCAAGCTGTTTGTCCTCAACGGCGAGCCTGACAGGCCGGATTGAGCTTCCAAACACCTTATGGCTGGCGGCGGTATCATCGGCGGTTTCTTGACCTTCGCCCGCCACCATGTATCCCGACACCCCGCCGACCATTTATCTCAAGGATTACACCCCGCCCGCCTGGCTGATCGACACGGTCGATCTCGATTTCGATATTGGGGGCGAGGCTACCGTGGTGACCGCCACGCTGGCGGTGCGGCGCAATCCGGGGGTGGCGGCGCGGCCGCTGGCGCTCGATGGCGAGGAACTGGAGACGCTGGCGGTTCGCTTGAACGGCCAGCCGGCGGATCATGAATTGACGCCAACCACGCTGATTCTCGCCAATACGCCCGAACAATTCAGCTTGCAGACCGTGGTGCGCATCCATCCTGATCGGAATACCCGGCTCTCCGGCCTTTATCGTTCGCGCGACGGCTATTTCACGCAATGCGAGGCCCAGGGCTTTCGCCGCATCACCTGGTTTCTCGACCGGCCGGATGTGATGTCGACCTACACGGTGACGCTGCATGCCGAGCGGGCGCGCTTTCCGGTTCTGCTGGCCAATGGCAACCCGGTCGCCGCTGGCGAGGAGGCGGACGGACGGCACTGGGCGAAGTGGCAAGACCCCTTCCGCAAACCGGCTTACCTGTTCGCCGTCGTCGCCGGCAAGCTCGACGTGTTGCGCGACCGCTTCCGCACCGCTTCCGGGCGCGAGGTGCAGCTTGCCATTTACGTCGAGCCGGGCAAGCTCGACCAATGC
>WQUQ01000245.1 GCA_009782025.1 Desulfobulbus sp.
TGGCGGCGGCATATTCTTCTTTCAGGCGCGCGATCAGGGCGGCGGTCGGCAAGATCTCGTCGATGTTGCCGACGCCCTGGCCGGCGCCCCAGATGTCTTTCCAGGTTTTGGCGTTACTCTCCTTGCCGAAGCTCATCGCGGTTTTGTCCCGGAGCGGCAGCTTGTCCGGGTCGAGGCCGGCGGCGACGATGCTTTGCTTCAGGTAGTTGCCATGCACGCCGGTGAAATACGGGGTGTAGACGATGTCGGCCGCCGTCGCATCGAGGATCGCCTGTTTGTAGGCTGCCCCCGCCTGCGCCTCGCGGGTGGCGATGAAGCGCGTGCCGATGTAGGCGAAATCGGCGCCGATGGCCTGCGCGGCGAGGATGGCGCTGCCGTTGGCGATGGCGCCGGCGAGAGCAATCGGCCCCTGGTAGAACTTGCGGACTTCGCCGACCAGAGCAAAGGGACTGAGCGTTCCGGCATGGCCGCCAGCCCCGGCGCAGACCAGAATCAGGCCGTCGACGCCGGCTTCCAGCGCCTTTTTGGCGTGGCGCACGCTGATGACATCGTGGAAAACCTTGCCACCGTAGGCATGTACCTGCGGCACGATGTCGTTCGGCGCGCTCAGGCTGGTGATGATGAGCGGCACCTGGTGCTTCACGCACAGCGCCATGTCATGTTCGAGCCGCTCGTTCGACGGGTGGATGATCTGGTTGACGGCGAACGGCGCGGCCTGCGGATCGTTCGCCAGTTCGGCCTTGATGCGCGTCAGCCAGGCATCGAGCCATTCCGGCGGCCGGGCGTTGAGCGCCGGGAAGGAGCCGATCAACCCGCCTTTGCACTGGGCGATGACCAGGTCGGGATTGGCGATGATGAACATCGGCGCGCCAATGACGGGCAGCGCCAGGTTCTGGCTCAGGGAGGCGGGGATGGGCATTCTAGGCTCCATCTTTCAAGGCGCGGCGCAGAATCTTGCCGACGTTGGTGCGCGGCAGGTCGTCGCGGAATTCGACGTGTTTGGGAATTTTGTAGCCGGTGAGCAGGCCGCGGCAGTGCGCGATCAGCGCTTTTTCGGTCACGGTCGGATCCTTGCGCACGACGAAAATCTTCACCGCCTCGCCGGAACGCTCGTCCGGCACGCTGATGGCGGCCACGTCGCGCACGCCGGGATGCATCGCCACGGCCTCCTCGACTTCGTTCGGATAAACGTTGAAACCGGAGACCAGAATCACGTCTTTCTTGCGGTCGACCAGAAAGACAAAGCCCTGGGCGTCGACATAGCCGATATCGCCGGTGCGCAGAAAACCATCCGGGTAGAAGACGTTCTCGGTTTCGTCCGGGCGCTGCCAGTAGCCTTTCATCACCTGCGGGCCGCGGATGCAGAGTTCGCCCACCTGGGTCAGCGGCACCTCCTTGCCATCATCATCGCGGATCGACACCTCGGTCGAGGAAATGGGCAGGCCGATGGCGCCGTTGAATTCTTTCATGTCCGGCGGATTGATGGTCGCCGCCGGCGAAGTCTCGGTCAGCCCGTAGGCTTGCAGCAACGGCACGCCGACGACCCGCTGCCAGCGATCGGCGACCGGCCCCTGCACCGCCATGCCGCCGCCCAGGGTGATGTTCATGGTCGAAAAATCGAGCTTGGCGAAATCCGGGTGGTTGAGCAGCGCGTTGAACAGCGTGTTGACCCCGCTCAGCGCGGTCACCGGGTATTTGCTCCATTCCTTGACGAAACCGGGGATGTCGCGCGGATCGACGATCAGCAGGTTGCGCGCGCCGATCATCAGAGACAGCAGACAGTTCGCCGTCAATGCAAAGACGTGGTACAGCGGCAGCGCGGTGATGACGAATTCCCGCCCCGGCCGCAACACCGATTTCACCCAGGCGTGCGCCTGCGTGACGTTGGCGACGAGGTTGCCGTGTGTCAACATCGCGCCCTTGGAAACGCCGGTGGTGCCGCCGGTGTATTGCAAAAAGGCGAGATCGTCGTGAGCGAGCGCCACCGCCTGCCCGCCGTGGCGGCGGCCGGCGGCCAGCGCCGCCTTGAAGCTGACGGCCCCCGGCAGTTGCCACGCCGGCGCCCGCTTCTTGACATGGCGGACGACGAAATTGACCAGCAGCCCCTTCAACGCCCCGAGCAGTTCACCGACCGGCGTCACCACCACATGCCGAATGGCGGTATGAGCGATCACCTGCGCCAGCGTATGGGCGAAATTCTCGACGATGACGATGGCCACCGCGCCGGAATCCTTCAATTGGTGTTCCAGTTCGCGCGGTTTGTACAGCGGATTGCAGTTGACCACGACGCAGCCGACGCGCAGCGTGCCGAACAGCGCCACCGGATATTGCAGCAGGTTGGGCATCATCAGCGCCACGCGCTCGCCCTTCTGCACGCCGCGCGACTGCAACCAGCCGACAAAGGCGCGGCTGGCCGCCTCCAGTTCGCGGTAGGTCATCTCCCGGCCCATGCTGATGTAGGCCACATGGTCGGCATAGGTGGCGCACGCCTCTTCGAACAGCGCGACCAGCGACGGCACGTCGTCGATGTTGATTTCCGCCGGCACGCCGGGGGGATAACTCTTGAGCCAGATTTTTTCCATGCTCTCCTCCTCCTCTCCCTCAGCCGCCCGGCGGCGACTTCTTCAACCTGTTGGCGGTCTGTTCAAAGGTTCACAAAATCAAACTCGCTCGATGATACCGGCCACGCCCTCCTCATCACTCACGGCGCTCCACCAGCGCCACCGCCTGCGCCTCGATGGCTTCTTCGCGGCCGAGATAGCCGAGTTGCTCGTTGGTCTTGCCTTTGATGTTGACGCAATCCTCGGCGATGCCGAGATCGGCGGCGATGTTGGCGGTCATGGCCGGCGCATGCGGCGCGAGTTTGGGCTTTTGCGCGATCAGCGTGGCATCGACATTGACCGGCCGCCAGCCGCGCTCGGCGAGCAGGGCGACGGCGGCGCGCAGCAGCATGCGGCTGTCAGCCCCGGCGTAGCGCGGGTCGCTGTCGGGGAAATGCCGGCCGATGTCGCCCAGGGCGACCGCGCCGAGCAGCGCGTCGGTAATGGCGTGCAGCAGCGCATCGGCGTCGGAGTGGCCGAGCAGGCCGGTGGAATGGGGAATTTCGACACCGCCGAGGATCAGTTTGCGGCCGGCGACCAGCTTGTGTACGTCATAACCTTGTCCTACGCGGATGGTCATTTGCGCGCCCTCAGAATCATGGCGGCCAGCGCCAGGTCGGCCGGCCAGGTGACTTTCAGATTGGCGGCGTCGCCGCGTACCAGTTTGGGGGCCAGGCCCAGAGCTTCGATGGCGCTGGCTTCGTCGGTGACGGCTTTGCTCCGGGCCAGCGCCTGGCGCAATAAACCGTGGCGGAACATCTGCGGCGTCTGCGCCTGCCACAGGCCGTCGCGCGGTTCGGTGGCGGCCACCCGCTGTGCCGCGTCGGCGCGCTTCAAGGTATCGGCGACGGGCATCGCCAGCAGGCCGCCGACCGGGTCGTCGGCCAGTTCGGCGAACAGCCGCGCCAGCATGGCTGGGTCGATACAGGGCCGGGCGGCGTCGTGCACCAGAATCCAGTCGTCATCGGCGGCGACCATGGCCGCCGCGCGCAGGCCGTTGCTGACGCTCTCGGCCCGCGTGGCGCCGCCGCAGGCGACGGTTTCCAGCCTGGAGCCGAGTTCCAGCCAGTCGTAACGGCCCCACCACGGGTCGTCCGGGGCCAGCACCACCCAGACGCGCTCGATGTCGGGACTGGCGATGAGCGCGGCGAGGGTGTGAAAGATCAGCGGCCGGCCGAGCAGGTCAAGGTATTGTTTCGGCTTTGCCGCGCCGAAGCGCGAACCGCTGCCGGCGGCGGGGACGATTGCGAAATGACGTGGCATCGCTTAATTTTAACGAAGAACGAATCGACGGGAGGAAAGCATGCATTTCGTCGTCCCCGAACGGGCCG
>WQUQ01000246.1 GCA_009782025.1 Desulfobulbus sp.
CAGGGGAGGGAACAAAGCCCCTTCCCCCGCCTGCGGGGGAAGGTTGGGATGGGGGGAGCAGCGCCAGATTGTGTAAGCATTTGAACCGAACTCGCTCTAAGCCAACTGGTATTTGACGATCAAGCGGTAGGCATGGCGCTCGCTGATGCCGAGCGCCGCGGCGGCCTTCTGCCGGTTGCCGCCGTATTTGACCAGCAGCTTGCCGAAATAGTCGCGCTCGATGTCTTCGAGCGTCGGCTCGTAATCATACTGGAGCGTCGTGCCGCCGCTGCCGCTGGCGACGCCGGGAATGAAGGCGAGATGCTCGGGCAGGATCTTGCGCGCGCCGCGCGAGAGGATGAAGCCACGCTCGACGACATTGCGCAGTTCGCGCACGTTGCCCGGCCAGTCGTAGGCCAGGAGGCGTTTCAGGGTTTCCGCCGCCAGTTCCTTGGTCTCGGTTTTGCGGAAGCTGTCGAGGAAATGCTGGGCCAGCGCCGGAATATCCTCGCGCCGCTCGCGCAGCGGCGGCAAGCCGATGATGAAGCTCGACAACCGGTAATACAGATCGCTGCGAAAGCTGCCGTCGCGGCTCATTTCAAGCAGGTTGCGGTTGGTGGCGACGACGAAACGAACGTCGGCGCGCAGGGTCCTGGTGCCGCCCAGGCGGCGGAAAGTGCCCGTTTCGATGACGCGCAGCAGCTTGGCCTGGATGGCCGGCGGAATCTCGCCGATCTCGTCGAGGAACAGCGTGCCGTCGACCGCCTCCTCGATCAGCCCTTTCTTCTGCTGGTCAGCGCCGGTAAAAGCGCCGCGCTCGTGGCCGAAAAGTTCCGACTCGAACAATTGCTCCTGCAAGCCGCAACTGTCGACCGTGACCAGCGGCCCGTCGGCGCGGGCGCTGCGCTCGTGCACGGCGCGCGCGATCATCTCCTTGCCGGTGCCGCTTTCGCCCTGGATCAACACGGTGACATCGGTCGGAGCAACGGCGTCGAGCAGGTTGTACACCTCGCGCATCTGCTTGCTGTCGCCGACCAGCTCGCCTTGCCCCTGGCTGATACGCTTGCGATAGTGCTCCAGGGTCTGCCGCAGCGCCGCGGTTTCCAGCGTGCGGCGCACGGTCAATTCGAGTTCGGCCAGGTCGACCGGCTTGGTCAGGTACTCGCTGGCGCCCAACTGGATCATGCTGACGGCGTTGCGGATCGAGCCGAAGCCGGTCAGCACGACGACCGGGCATTGCGGCGCGAGCAGCGGCAGCAGGCGTTCGCAATCGGCGTCGGGCAGGCGGAAATCGAGCAGGATCAGGTCGGGTTCGTGCAGGGTCAGCAGCTTTTCCGCCTCGCGCCAGGAACCGGCGCTGCTCGGCTCCAGCCCCATGCGCTCCAGGTTCTTGACCAGCAAGGCGTTGAAGACGCGGTCGTCGTCGATGACCAAGACAGTTTTTTTCACATGTCATACTCCGTCGCAAGAAGCCAGCGGCAGGCGGATGCGGAAGCAAGCGCCACGCCCCGGCGTACTGTCGACCTCGATGTGGCCATGGTAACGGGTGACGGTGGAACGCACGATCGACAATCCCAGCCCGGTACCGGGCGCGCCATCGGCCCGCCGGCTGTAGAAGGGCTGGAAAATGTGCGCCAGATTTTCCGGCGCGATGCCGACGCCGGTATCGGCGATCTCGATCAGCGCCATCCGTTCCTCGACGCGGCTGCGCAACTCGACCCGGCCGCCTTCGGGCATGGCGTGGTGGGCGTTCTGCACCACGTTGAAGATCATCATCCGCAACTCGCTGGGATCGGCGTGTACCTGCGGCGATTCGGGTGCGTAGTCCTCGATCTGTTCGATGCCGCCGGCCAGCGCCTCGTAGCTGAGCAGCATGACGGCATCGTGCATGGCGTGGTTGACGTCGACGCATTGCAGCGCTTCGTCAGGATGACGGCACAAGAGCAGCAGGCGGCGAGTGACCTCGATGCAGCGGTCGATCTCGCCATCGACAATGGCCAGGCCATCCTGCAACTCGCCCTTGGCCAACTCCCTGTCGTCGGCATTGCGCACCAGGCTCTGCACCGCCAGGCGCACCGAGGCCAGCGGATTGTGGATCTCGTGCGCAATGCCGGCGGCCAGCATGCCGATTTCCGACAGGCGCTGTTCCTGCGAATAGCGGGCCAGCGTGGATAGATCGCGCAACGACTCGACGATGCACAGGCGCTCGCCGTCCGGGCCAGCCAGCAGGACGCGCGAAGCGACGGTTTCGACGACCACCTCGCTGCCATCGGCGCGGCGCATTCGCTGCTCGTATTTGATCGTCGGCTGGGCGTCGCCCAGCGCATGCAGCGGACACAACACCAGCGTCGGCGGGCAAGGCTCGTCGAGACCGTGATTGCTGCGATAGCATTTCTGTTCAAGCGCCAGCGCCCGGCTCAGACCCAGCAGCTTGCAGTAAGCCTCGTTGACGGCGAGAACGCGGTATTCCGGGCTGATGACGCGCACCGCGTCAGGCAGGCCGTCGAGCAAGCCGCGCAGGTAGCGCTGTTGCGCCTGCAATTCGCCGTGGCTGGCGGCGAGATTTTCCGCCATGCGGTTGAAGGTCTGGCCGAGCTGGGCCAGTTCGTCATCGTCGCCCGTCGGCACGCGCGCGCCAAGATCGCCGTCGCTGAGACGGCGCGCGGCCGCCGCCAGCGTGTCGACGGGCGCGATGACGTAGCGGCGCAATGCCCAATAGCCGACGCCGCACGACAACAGCATCACCAGGGCCGCGCCGGCGGTCAGCCCGAGCGCGCTGTCACGGGCCTGGGCGCGCAAGGTCCGGGCTTCATAGTCGACAACCAGCACGCCGTTGAGCGGATGACTTGCCAGCGGCCCGTGGCAGACGGAACAGGGTTGCTGGTTAAAGACCGGATTGATGGCGCGCAGGATTTCCTGCCCGTCGTCATCCTCGATGAAACGGGCCAGACCGGCGGCGGGCAGATCGCTCGGCAGCGTCAGCCGGCCGCCGGTGAAGCGCGGCTCGGAAGCGAAGCGGATGTTGCCGGTCGGGTCGAGAATGCGCACGCCAAGAATGCCCGGCTGCTGGCCGAGACGGACGACGATCTGCGAGAGACCCGGCACGTCGCGCTTGAGCATGGCATTTTCCAGCGCCGCCTGGAGCAGACGGTTGACCCGCATCGAGGCGGTCGTCAGTTCCTCCGCCAACTGGCCGCGGTATACGGCGAAAAAGACCAGCAACAGCAGCAATGAGGCCAGCAGCGAAGCGGCCAGCATGGCCAGTATGATCTTGCGCCGCAGCCGCGCCGCCCACCAGGCGCGCAAACGCAACAGCCCGCGCCCGGCGGCGGGGTTTGGCGGGGTGCTGCGCTCGGTTATCGCGGACATGGGTGAATTGGAAATCCGTGGCTGGGTGACACCATAGACGGCCAGGCGCGGATCGGCAATGGCGGCAACGCCACCCGGTCATCCGCCTACCAGGTGGGGCCGGCGCCGGGCACGAAGGCGATGGCGTCGCCACAGCCGAAGTTGGACAACGCCTCCTCCTCCGGCCGGACTTCTTCGGCGGGCGGCGGCCACGGCGCATCGGCGAGAACGACCAGGGCCGCGCGCAGGCCATGCAGATAATCGGCGGTCAGCATGCCGAGCGCCGCGTAGAACGGCGTCGCGGCGCGGCTGGCGACGCGCTCGGCGAAGCGGTCGAGCCAGCGCAGGGGATGCGCGTCGAGAAAATCGGCCAGCGGGCGCAAGGCGGCATCGTCGGTAGCCTGGGTGCAGAGATGGGCGATGAATTGCAGTTGCAGGCTGAGGTTGTCGTCCTGCCGTTTGCGCCAGTCGCCGGCGCCCAGGTTGTATTTTTGATACCACGCGCGCACGGCAAACATGGGTTCCTGGCGTTCCAGCCCGTCTTCGTCGAGCCAGGCGGATTCGTTGGGCGAGGCGTGATAGCGGCCGGTCAGGTAAATGGCGGCGTAGTCGGCGGCCAGTTCGTCAAGCGAAGCGGCAAAGGCGGCATCCTCGCCGGCCACGACTTCTGCCATCAACAGCCGCGCTTCTTCCCCCTCGCGGGTGGCCGGCGGCAGCGTCAGGCAGCCGGGAAATTCCGCCGCCTTGAGCGCCGCCAGCGTCTCGGCATCGAGTTCGACGCCGTGCAGGCGGGCGAGCAAGGATAAATCCTCGGCCGCCAGCGCGCGCCACGCGGCGGCCTGCTCAGCGGGGGTCATCGACCCGGCCCTGGCTGTGCGGCACGAAAACAATCGAGGGGTTGGTCAGTTCCGGGTTGGCAAAATTTTTCACCGCCCGCACCACCTGCTCATGCGGGCCGACGGCCTTGGTCGAATAGGTTCCGGCGCGCAACTGGTCGATCGGGCCGATGTCGAGCACGCGCATCATGCAAGCCTGGACGCAGTACGGCGTGCGCCCGGATTCGATTTCGTCGACGCACAGATTGCATTTCTTGACGACGTTTTCCGCCACATCGTACTGCGGCGCGCCGTAGGGGCAGGCGGCTTCGCAACGGCGGCAGCCGATGCACAGGGTGCTGTCGATGTCGACGATGCCATTCTCGGGATGCTTCCAGATGGCGCCGGTCGGGCAGGTGGGCAGACAGGCCGGTTCGGCGCAGTGGTTGCACGAGATATTGACCTTGTAGGCGAACACCTCGGGATAACTGCCGCCTTCGATGTACATGACGCGGCGCAGGCGCGGCCCGGCGTTCAGGCCATTCTTGTCCTTGCAGGCGATTTCGCAGGCGCGGCAGCCGATGCAGTCGACGTTGTGGTGCACGAAGCCCAGTTGCTTCTCGGGCTTGACCGGCACGTACACTTCCTTCTTGCGCCGCTGGACGGCTTCCTTGATGCGATCGAGGTCTTTGGGCGGGTTGTTCATGGCAGGCTATCCGGTCAATGGTCGCCGCGGCGGAAAATGTGGCTGCGCGCGGTGGCAAGCTGATCCCAGCCGGGGCGGTGGGCGAGATCGCTCTTCTTGATGTTGCACAACACCGTGTTGTAGGCGAAAGCGCCGGCCGGGCTGGGGTCGTCCTTGGTCAGAAAATCCGGGTTGCCGGCGCGGTCGATGGCCTTGTCGTCGAGATCCATCCACGCTCCTTCGTGCAGCACCAGCACGCCGGGCATGCAGCGCTCGGTGACGTAGACGGGGACGACGACGCGGCCGCGGTCGTTCCACAATTCCACCGTGTCGCCCATGACGATGCCCAGACGGGCGGCGTCGCCGGCATTGATGGTGACTTCCTGCGTGTAGGTTTCGCGCAGCCAGGGGATATTGTGGAAGATGCTGTGCGTGCGCCAGCGCGGGTGCGGGCTGATGAGGTGGAAGGGGTAATCCTTCGTTTTCGGATGGTTGAGCGATTCCCAGGGTTCGATCCACTTCGGGATGGACGGAATCTCATAACCCCATTGGGTCTTGGTCCAATCCTCCACCTTGGCCAGCGTGGTGGAGAGGATTTCGATCTTGCCGGAGGGGGTTTCAAAGGCTTCGCCCTTTTCGATCTGCGCGCGGAAGGCGACATGCGGTTCCTTGAGTTCGAACTTGTAGACGCCGCGCTTCTTGAACTCCTCCCACGGCATCTTGACGCCCTGATGGCCCATGACCCGGTTTTCCCACCACTCGCGCAGGTATTGCTCGTCGACCTCGTCGTCGTTGTGGAAGTAGTCGCGCGTCGATTTCGGGTTGTACTTCTCGCCGAAGCCGAGGCGGTAAGCCAGTTCGGTGAAGACCTGGAAATCGGTCTTGGATTCGCCGAGCGGCTGGATCACTTTCGGCCGGTGGATGTAGTAGTGCCCCTTGTACCAGGGCAGGGCGACATCGTGGCGCTCGAAATGCGTGGCGATCGGGAACAGCACGTCGGCCCAGAGGCCGGACGGGGTGATGGTCGCATCGTTGCAGACGACGAAATCGAGCTTCTTGACCGCCTCGATCTCCTTGTTGATGTTGGTCAACTGATTGAACCAGTCGGAACCATGCCACCAGATGGCGCGAATGTTCGGAATCTTGCCGTCGAGTTCGTCATCGCGCGGCCACAGGCCGACTTCCTCGCGCTTGAGGTTGGGGTAGTTGAGCACGCAATGCGCCCAGCGGTCGGACTTGATCGAACCCCACCAGACGTTGGAATAGTCGTCGTAGGGATAGGCGACGGATTCGGTGTGAAAACCCTTGCCAACGCCCTCGGAACAGCCGCCAAGAACACCGATGTTGCCGGTCATCGCCTGCACGGCGGCGGCCATGCGGTTGTACTGCTCGCCGTAGGCGTTGCGGCCCGGCCCCCACGACGCTTTCAGCGCCGCCGGCTTGGTGCGCGCGTAGAGGTCGGCCAGCTTCTTGATGTCCTCGGCCTTGACGCCGCAAATCTGCGCCGCCCATTCCGGCGTTTTCGGCGTGCCGTCGTACTTGCCGAGGATGTAATCCTTGAAATTCTCCTTGTCCTTCGCCCACGCCGGCATCGTGCCGGCGTCCATGCCCTGACAGAAACGGTTGATGAATTTCTGATCTTGCAGATTGTTGGTGAAGATGTAGTGCGCCATGCCGGCCAGCATCGCGGCGTCGGTATTGGGCCGGATGGGAATCCACCAGGCATCGTAGGCGGCGGCCGAATCGGTGTATTGCGGATCGACCAGCACGAACTTGCAGCCGCGCTGCTTGGCGAGGCGCATGTAATAGAACGTGTTGCCGCCGTGGAAGGTGTAGGCCGGATTCCAGCCCCACATGATGATGAGCTTGGAATGGGCGAAGGCGTCGTCCTCGTTGCCGTCCTGAATCGTGCCGAAGGTCATGTTCGAACTGAACGTCGTGCCTTGGTAGGAGGGTACCGACCAGGAATTGGTGCGACAGCCGAAAATACCCAGGAAACGCGCCAGCAGGCCCTCGATCTGGTCGGATTTGTGCAGCACGCCGTAGGAAGCGCCGGCGTAGGACTGGTCGAGGATCGCCGTCGGGCCGTATTTCTCCTTGAGTTCCTGCATCTTGCCGGCGACGAGATTGAGCGCCTCATCCCACGAGGCACGCTTGAACTTGCCCTCGCCGCGCGCGCCGACGCGGATCATCGGATAAAGCAGGCGTTCCTGCGAATACAGCCGCGCCCGGTAGGAACGGCCGCGCAGACAGGCGCGCAGTTGCGGCAAGGCTTCGGTGTCGAGGCCGAACTTGCCGCCGGCCTGATAAGCGCCGTTGTCGGTCGACAGGCGGACGATCACGTCGCCCTTCTTGTGCGCGACCAGCATGTGGCGCGAACCGCAGTTATGGGCGCAGGAAGTGACCACCGTCTGCAACTCGTCGTCGCGCGGATAAGGCTCGTAGGCAAAGGCCCGGGCCGGACGGTGCAGCAGCGACACCAGGCCGGTAGCGCCCAGCGCCGAGGCGGCCAGCGCCGTTTTCAGGAAGGTGCGGCGGGTCATCGTCGCCGCGTCGGGGCCACGTCTGAGCCAGTCGATGATGCCGTTTTCGTCCATAAGGGGATGGTTGGCGAAGCTCACGGTTGACTCCCGCTGACGTTGCTGGTGATGCCGCTCAAAAAGCGGGCTGGCGATTGCGTCGGCCGGTCTTTGGCCCACTCCGGCGTTTCTGGCGCCATGCCCGGCCACGGATGGCGCGGGTAGGGATAGCTGATGCGATACCACTGCCGGCCGCCGTGGCAGCCGTAGCAAACGTCGCCGCCCCCGCCGTTGCCAACATTTTCCGCCGCCAGTTTCTCGATGGCCTCGGGTTTCAGGAAATTGACCTGATGACGGGCCGTGCGGATGGTCGCATGACAGAGCAGGCAGTTGTTCTGCATCGAATCCCGAATCTCGGGCCAGGGCTGATCCATCCCCATGATTTCATTGGGATGCTTGCCGTGGCACATCAGGCAGGTATCGGGATTGATGTTCTTGCGCAGCACATGCGCGGTGTTGTTCACATCCGGCGGATTGACCGCCCGGTCGCGTGGATTGCTGCCCTGGTGACAGGTGTTGCATTTCATCTGCATCACCTGTGTGGCATAAGGCGACTTCAGATGCCGCCAGTGGAAAGTGGCCTGCTCGCCGGCGTAGGTATCGAGCGTCTGGTACCAGGCCAGCGAATTTTCCGCCTTGACGCCGGCTTTTGATTCCTGGCGCACGGAATTCTCGAGAACTTCCTGATGGCAGGCCAGGCATTGTTCGTCGCGGGCCGTCTCGATCGCCGGCTTGAAATGCAGCGGGTCCCAGCGGGCGCGCTGGTAATCCTTGACCTCGGCCGGCGTCGCGGCCGGCGCTGGCACGGGTTGCACGGGCTGCGCGTTTTCCTGCTTGCCTCGGCTCAGAAAAGCGACGACGGCGACGATGCAAACGATACCAAGCAGCAAGATCGCTTTTTTGTGTAGCGGCATGGCCGTTTCATTCCTCAAATATTGGAAAAGGGGGACATGCCCCCTTGTGCACGGATGCGGCTTCTTACTTCTTGTCGCCGCTCATGCCGGACATGCCCTTCTGGCCTTCCATTCCAGACATGCCACTCATGCCCTTCTGGCCTTCCATCCCGGACATACCGCTCATGCCCTTCTGGCCTTCCATTCCAGACATACCGCTCATGCCTTTCTGGCCTTCCATTCCAGACATACCGCTCATGCCTTTCTGGCCTTCCATCCCGGACATGCCGGACATGCCCTTCTGGCCTTTTTGCTTATGCTTCTGGCCACTCATGCCGGACATACCGCTCATGCCCTTCTGGCCTTCCATTCCAGACATGCCGGACATGCCCTTCTGGCCTTCCATCCCGGACATACCGCTCATGCCCTTTTGGCCTTCCATTCCAGACATGCCGGACATGCCCTTCTGGCCTTCCATCCCGGACATACCGCTCATGCCCTTCTGGCCTTCCATCCCGGACATGCCCTTCTGGCCGGCCATACCTTCCTGCTCGGCCATGGCGGCGCCGGCCATGGACAACACCATCAGGCCCATCATTACAGTTTTGCTTGCTTTCATCTTTTAGTTTCCTTCATTCAGGTTAAGTTGACACCAGCCGTGCCACGACGACCCATTCGTCGCAGCGCCAGCGCGATGCAGGGTTGCCTCGGCACGCACGGGGCTTTCTTGCCGGCCCCAGGGATGATCGAACGTCCCGTTCGCCACGTGCTTCGGCGATTCTTCATTGCCGATGGTAACCACGGATGTCATAACGCCCCAGCATGCCTGGCTGTGTAAAAGGGGTGTACCAGGCGCCTTGATCCTTGATGAACAGGCCAAGCGACGCGGGATAAGGCTGATCCACGCCGTGCAGTGCACGCTGTTCGTCAAGCGGGGGAGCAACCTTGATTACCGGCGCATCCGTCCGCCGGTGATCGGGCGCCGTTCCGGCAACGAAGACCGGTGCGAGCACCGCCTCCTCCGCCAACACGGCACCGCCCGCAGCCAACAGGCACATTCCCAGCAACAGCCCGATCCGCCGCCGTAACGCGGCACCGCCAGGCCCGTGGAAATACACCGTCTGTTGTTTTCTCATCGGCAACATCCTTTCTTCGCTACAGCACGGGGCATCTTGTGGAACTCCGGCCGCGAGGGATATTAGCAAACACGATACCAGCTTACCGTATTCTTTGTAACCTATTGATATTTATGATTTTTTGGCAAACAAGCGGGAGTTGGGGCGAAGCGGAACATGCCAAAATGGCAGGCCAAAACCGAGTCACCGGGATTTGCGGGCGACTACGCGTCAAGCCGGACATGCCAAAATGGCATGGAGCGGCGGAATCCGGCGTTTGGCCATAAAATGCAAAGGCTCGTTGCTCACGCCCCGTCCGCCCCGATGAAGATCGCCTCCTGGAACGTCAATTCGCTGAAAGTCCGTCTCCCCCACCTGCTCGACTGGCTGGCCGAGCAAGAACCGGATGTGCTGTGCTTGCAGGAATTGAAGCTCGAAGACGCCAATTTTCCCCGCGCCGAGATCGAAGCCGCTGGCTACCATGCCGCTTTTTCCGGCCAGAAGACCTACAACGGCGTCGCCCTGCTGGCCCGCCAGCCGATTGCCGATGTCGTCTGCGGCAACCCGCTGTTTCCCGACGAGCAGAAGCGCCTGATCGCCGGCACCATCGACGGCATGCGCGTCATCTGCGCCTACATGCCCAACGGCCAGGCCATCGGCAGCGACAAATACGATTACAAGCTCTCCTGGCTGGCCGCCCTGGCCGACTGGCTGGCCGCTGAACTGACCGCTCATCCGCAACTGGCGCTGGCGGGCGATTACAACATCGCGCCCGACGACCGCGATGTGCATGATCCCAAAGCCTGGGCCGGCGGCATCCTGTGCTCGGAAGCCGAGCGCGCCGCCTTCCGCCGCCTGCTCGACCTCGGTCTGCAAGACAGTTTCCGGCTCTTCGCGCAAGCGGAAAAAACCTTCTCCTGGTGGGATTACCGGATGCTCGGCTTCCAGAAAAATCTCGGCCTG
>WQUQ01000247.1 GCA_009782025.1 Desulfobulbus sp.
CTGTGCCGCTGGCCGTAATCGAAGGACAGGCAATGGCAGGCGAAGCCCTGGTCGCGGGCGATGGCAAGGCAGGTGGCGGAATCGAGTCCGCCGGAAAGGAGGACGACGGCGGGCGGCGGGTGGTTTGGCTCGGGCGACGAAGTCACGGCGCGACGAGCAGGCCGATTTCGCGTTCAAGCAGGTTTTCGTTGCCGAGATTGAGGGCCACCAGCCGGCGCAGATGGATCACGCTGTCGAGGTCGATCTTGCGGCAGGAAAGGCCATAGTATTGGCCCTGATGATGGATGACGGTGACTTCCATGCGGATATTGTCCTCGGCGTCGAGCGGTATGTTCAGTACGCCAGCGCTGCCGACGGTGATGTACAGCGAACCCCGCGGTTGAATCAGGGCGCCTTTCAGCGACAGGTCGATGACTCCGACCGGGTATTCGTCGTTACCCAGAAACAGGCTGGCTTCCGCCTGGAACGAAATGCGTGAGAATTGACGGCGATTACGGATCATGACGGCCTCCCTCATTTTCCCTGGATGTTACCCCAAAGCACTTTATGCAACTGCAACTGGAAGCGGACGTTCAGCCCATCGGCGAGGATCCACTCGGCCAGCGCCGTTGCCTCGACCCGGCCCTGGGCTGGCGACAGCAGCAGCGGACAGCGCGCATCGAGGCGGCGCTCGGCGATCACGGCGCGCGCCCACTCGTAATCGGCGCGCGAGGCGATGACGATCTTGATTTCGTCGCGGGCATCGAGCAGCGCCAGGTTTTCCCAGCGGTTGCGCGCGCATTCGCCGGAATCCGGCGCTTTCAGATCCATGATCCTGGATACGCGCGGATCGACGGCGGCGATGTCGAGCGCGCCGGAAGTTTCCAGCGCCACGTCGTAACCGGCATCGCACAGCGCCGTCAGCAGCGGCAGGCAATCCTTCTGCGCCAGCGGCTCGCCGCCGGTGATGCAGACCCGGCGCGTCGGGTAGCGCCCAACCTCGGCCAGCACGGCGGCGATGTCGGACGACTCGCCGCCGCTGAAGCTGTAAGTCGTATCGCACCAGACGCAGCGCAGCGGGCAGCCGGTCAGGCGCACGAACACGGTCGGCAGGCCGGCGCGCGAAGCCTCCCCTTGCAGGGAGAAGAAAATTTCCGTCAGACGCAGGGCCAAGGATTACTTTTTCAGCCGCTGCTGCGCTGTCTCAGCCGCCGGTGTGCCGGGGAAACCGGCGACGACCGCCTCCAGCGAGCGCCTGGCTCCGGTCGGATTGCCCAGTTCTTTCTGGCAGGTGGCGATGGCCAGCCAGGCGTCGGCCGCCTTGGGGCTGTCGGCGTACTTGGTGGTGACCACGCTCTGCGCCTCGATGGCCTTGGTGCAGTTGCGCTGGGCGTACCAGGCATTGCCCAGCCAGTATTGGGCATTGGGCGCCAGACTGCTGGCAGGGTATTTCTGGACGAAGGCGGCGAAGGCCGCCGCCGCTTCCTTGTAGCGCCCGGCCTTGAAATCGCCCAGGGCGGCTTCGTATTCCCGCTCCTCGCTGGCCGCGTCGCCGGCCGGCGGCGCGGCCAGCGTGGCAGTCGCGCCGGAGGGCGCATGGGCGCTGGCAGCGGCCGGCGTCTCGAACTTGCGCAGCCGGTTGTCGAGATCGAGATAGAAATCCTGCTGGCGTTTCTTGGCCGTTTCCAACTCGTAGGTCAGGCTCTCGATCTGGCCGCGCAGGTGGGCGATTTCATCCGCCTGGCGCTGGATCTGGGTTTGCAGTTCGAGTTGGGCGCGCGCCTGCTGTTCGGCCCGCGCCTCGGTTTTGATCTTCAGATCGGCGATCTGACGCCGCGCCTCGTCGTCGTCAAAGACGCCGGCCTGGACGTGATGGACAGCGAGGCCGGCAGCCAGCAGCAGGGCGATGCGAAGCCGGCGCATGGTCAGAACTCGCCGCGCCCGTCGGCGGTGCGGTAGAGGATGTCGGCGCGGCGGTTCTCGGCCCAGGCGGCTTCGCCGGTGCCGGTATTCCTCGGTTTTTCCTTGCCGAGGCTGACCGATTCGACCTGATCTTCACGCACGCCGAGCAAAATCAGCGAGCGCTTGACGGCATCGGCGCGTTTCTGGCCGAGCGCCAGGTTGTATTCGCGGCTGCCGCGCTCGTCGGTATTGCCCTGGATCAGCGTCTTGAAACCGCGATTGTCGACCAGGAACCTGGCGTGGGCGGCGACCAGATCCTGATATTCGGCCTTGATCTCGTAGCGGTCGAGGTCGAAGAAGATGCTGCGCTGGGAGAGCTTGCTCTTGGGGTCGGTCAGCGCGCGCGGCAGGCCGCTGGCGTCGAGGTCGCCGGCCCTCACCTGGGTCACGGTGCTGCCGCCGCTGCGCGTTTCGACTGGCGCGCCGCCGGCGCCGTCCTCCGGCAGCGGCGTGGTGGTGCAACCGAGCATCAGGGCGGAAAGTAGAACGGGAAGGAGCAGTTTTATAGTCATGATGGGTTCCATTGGGTTTTTGCTGCGGGATGTTTACTTCAGAAAAGGCCCCCAGGCCGGCTCGCGCACGTCGCCGGCGGCAACCGACAGACGCTGCTTGATCCGGCCGTCGCTGGAGACGGCGGACAATACGCCGCGCCCGCCGATTTCGGTGGCGATGAGGATCATCCGGTCATTGGGGGCGAAACTGGGCGATTCGTCCTTGCCGGAATCGGTCAGCACCTGCACCTGGCGGCTGGCCAGATCCATGACGGCAAGCTGGAAATTGCCATTGCGCCGGGTGATGAAGGCCAGCGTCTTGCCATCGGCCGAAGGGCGCGGCGAAACGTTGTAGCTGCCCTCGAAGGTAATGCGCTGCGGCTCCCCCCCGCCCGGTGGCAGGCGGTAAATCTGCGGGCTGCCGCCGCGGTCGGAGGTGAAGAACAGGCTGCCGTCCGGCGCGTAACGCGGCTCGGTGTCGATGCCGGCCGAGGTCATCAGGCGCTGCGGCGCGCCGCTGCCGTCGGCATTGACGGTGTAGATCTGCGAGTGGCCATCCTTCGACAACACCACGGCCAGCTTGCCGCCATCCGGCGACCAGGCCGGGGCCGAGTTGGAGCCTTTCTGGTTGGCGACGATCTGGCGTTGACCGGAAGCCAGCGAATGAACGTAGATGATCGGCTTTTTCTTCTCGAAGGAAACGTAGGCGAGCTTGCTGCCATCCGGCGACCAGACCGGCGAGATGATCGGCTCGGCCGAGGCCAGCGCGGTCGCCGCGCCCTGACCATCGGCATCGGCGATCTGCAACAGGAACTGGTCGCGGGATTTGACGACGTAGGCGATGCGGGTCGAAAACACGCCCTTCTCGCCGGTCAGCTTCTCGTAGATGAAGTCGGCGATGCGATGGCCGGCGGCGCGCAACTGGTTGGCGCCGGTCACATAAGCCGCGCCGCCCAGCGACGTTTCTTTCTGCGTGTCGTAAAGCCGGAAACGCGCCTCGACGCGGCCATCGGCGGTGCGCCTGACGCTGCCAGCGGCAACGGCGTCGGCGCCGCGCGCCTTCCAGTCGGCGTAAGCGATGGGCGAATTCTCGTCGAGGCCGGTTTCATTGGCTTCGATCAGCTTGAACAGGCCGCTGCGCTCCAGATCGGAGCGCACCGTGCCCGTGATGATCTGGGCGATGGCGCTGTCGCCGGAGAAGTTGGGGATGGCCACCGGAATGCGGTCAGCGCCCGCGCCGGTAATCTCGATCGACAGTTGCGCCTGGGCGAAGGTGGCGACCAGGAGGCCGCAGAGCAGGAAAAAATAACGGGCAATACGGGACATGAGCTTTATTTCCAGCGAATCGGTCACTAAATTGGCCGCCATTTTACTCATCAAATGGCTTGTATTTGATTTCCAGCACGCGCTGGAACGAGGCGGGATCGTCCGGCTTGGGCAACGGCGAGGATTTCAGGAGCGCCCGCTCGATGGCGGCATCGAGCGCCGCATTGCCGCTGGAACGTTTCAGGCGGATTTCCAGCACCTCGCCGGTCGGCAACTGGGTCACCTCGAACACGGCTTCCGGGTTGCCGGCGATACCCGGCGGCAACACGATGTTGCCGCGCACCTTGCCGCGAATCTTGGCGGCGTAGCTTTCCAGGCCGCGCTTCGCGGCGGCCGCTTGCTGTTCCTTCTCGGCCAGTGCCGCGAGACGGTCTTTCTCGGTCGCCGCTTGTCGCTCGCGGTTTTCCCGTTCGAGCATTTCCTTGAACGGATCGACCTTTGGCGTCGGCTTCGCTTCCGGTTTTGGCGGCTCGGCTTTTTTCGGCTCGGGTTTGGGCGGTTCCGGTTTTTTCGGCTCGGGTTTCTTCTTTTCTTCCTTGACGACGATTTCCGGCTTCTTCGGCGTCTCGACCACGGGCGGAGGAGGCTCCGGTTTGGGTTCCGGCTTCGCTTCCGGCGGTGGGGGCGGCAGCGTCGTGGCTTGGCGCGGCGTCGGCGACCACAGTTCCACCTGCATTGCGTCCGGCTGGCTGCGCTTCCACTGCACGCCCATGAACAACGCCCCGGCCAGCGCCAGATGCACCAGCAGCGTCAGGATCAGCGCCTTTCGCTTGCCGGGTTCCTGGGTGGGTTCCTGGATCATCGACTCACTTGACCGAGGTTTCCAGCGCCACGCGCGCGTAGCCCTGCTTTTTCACTTCGTCGAGCGCCTCGATGACCTTGCGGTAGGCCACTTCCTTGTCGGCGGCGATCAGCACGGCGATGTCCGGCGTCTTGCCGCGCTGGGCGGTCAGCGCATCGCGCAGATCGCGCATGCCGCCGAGTTTGCGCTCCTTGCCGTCGGCGTCGAACAGGGATAGCGCGCCATCCTGGCCGACCTGGACGCGCAGGAATTTGTCCGGCTTTTGCGGCGCCGTGCCGGCGGCTGGCAGTTCGACCGAACCCGTCGTCATCATCGGCGTCGCCACCATGAAAATGACGAGCAGCACCAGCATCACGTCGATGTAGGGGACGACGTTGATCTCGTTTTTCAGGCGGCGCTGGCGCATTACCGCATCTGCCGCTGGAGGATATTGGAAAACTCCTCCATGAAGGATTCATAGCGCGTCGCCAGCCGGTCGATCTCGTGTGAGAAACGGTTGTAGGCAAGCACGGCGGGAATGGCCGCGAACAGGCCGATGGCGGTGGCGACCAGGGCTTCGGCGATGCCGGGGGCGACCGAGGCCAGCGTCGCCTGGCCGACGTTGGCCAGGCCGCGGAAGGCGTGCATGATGCCCCAGACGGTGCCGAACAGGCCGACATAGGGCGACACCGAGCCGACCGAGGCGAGAAAAGCCAGATGCGCCTCCAGCGCATCCATCTCGCGCTGGTAGGTGGCGCGCATGGCGCGGCGCGAGCCATCGACGACATCCTTGGCATCGAGATTTTTCTGGCCGCGCAGCTTGGTGAATTCGCGAAAACCGGAAGCGAAGATGCGCTCCATCGAGCCGCTATGGTGACGGTCGGCGGCGGCGCCCTGGAACAGCGCGTTGAGGTCGCCGCCGGACCAGAAATCGCGCTCGAAGTCGTCGGTTTTCGCGCGCGCCTGGCGCACGGCAAACCATTTCATGAAAATGTAATACCAGGACATGACCGAGACGATGAGCAGCAGCGCCATGACAACCTGGACGACGGCGCTGGCGTCGAGGATCAGGTGGAGGATGGAAAGATCCTGGGTCACGTTCATTTGAGGGCTTCCAACTGCTGATACAGAGATTCGGGAATCGGCGCCGGGCGCATCGAGGCCATGTCGACGCAGGCGATCTCGACCCTGCCGGTGACCAGTTCCTCGTTGCCGCGGCGCACGTACTGACGGCCGACGATGCGCACCCGGGTCAGTCTCTCGACTTCGAGGCCGACCGTCAGTTGATCGTCGAGACGGGCCGGGCGCAGGTAGTCGCAACTGGCCTTGCGGGCGACGAAACCGATGCCCGCCCCGGCAGCCAGCGCCGACTGGTCGTACCCGGCCTGGCGCATCCACTCGGTGCGGCAGCGCTCGAAGAATTTCAGGTAGTTGGCATAGTAGACGACGCCGCCGGCGTCGGTGTCCTCGTAATAAACGCGGACCGAAATGGTGAAGGCGTTGGGGCTGGGGGTGAATTTCATCGCGGGAATTCTAGCTTGCGGCAGGGGGTTCATTTGTAACGGCGTGTTTCCGATGCGCCTTTTGGGCGGCCTCACCGCATCGATATTTGTCTGTGTTGCAATCACAACAAATTTTATAGTTGAGAAAGTAATTCAGCTTGCATTGCTAAGTCCATGATGTTAATTTGAAAGTCCCAAAATTAACGCTCAGGGTTTCGCTGTGAACGAAACGCATTGCTCCAAATTCAAAAAACGCGCGGCGGCGCTTGCGGTTGCGACCAGTCTCTCATTGACGCCGTGGGGTGCTCAAGCGGCGGGCTTGGGAAAGATTACCGTTCTTTCCAGTCTGGGGCAGCCGCTGCGGGCCGAACTGGTCATCACGGCCAGTCCCGACGAATTGTCCGGGATGACAGCCCGTCTGGCGCCACCGGAGGTTTTCCGTCAGGCCGGCATCGACTACGCCGGCATGTTGCAGGATCTGCGCTTCGCGGTCGAAAAAAGGCCGGGGGGCAAGGCGGTCGTCAAGGTCAGTTCGGTGCAGCCGGTCAATGAGCCTTTCGTTGATTTTCTGGTCGAGTTGAACTGGCCGGCCGGGCGTTTGGTCCGCGAATATACCTTCCTCCTCGATCCGCCGGACCTGGCCGTCAAGCAGGCCGCCACGCAGGCAACGGTCGATACCCGTGTCGTCGATACGGTTCAGGGGGGTAATGCTGCGCAGCCGGCGGCGCCTGCCGCCACGCCGCGCGCTCCAGCGCCGACGCCGGCGCGGGTGACCGCGACGCCGGCAAAGGAGCCGCCCAAGGCGGCAAGCGGCCAGACGCGGGTTGTCAAACCGGGCGACACCCTGCGCAAGATCGCCACTGAAATGCAGTACGAGGGCGTTTCCCTCGAACAGATGCTGGTCGGACTGTTCCGCCAGAACCCGGACGCTTTTTCCGGCAACAACATGAACCGCCTGCGGGCGGGCGCCATCATCGGTCTGCCCGATCGGGAGACCATCGCCGCCATTCCCGAGGGCGAAGCCAGGCGCGTATTCCAGACCCAGGCCGCCAACTGGAATACTTATCGCCAGAAGCTGGCGGCAGCGGCCGCCGCCGCGCCGGCTGCCGAAGCGACCGGCGGCCAGGTCGCTTCGGGCACGAAGATCACGCCACGAGTGGAGGACAAGGCGGCGCCAGCCGAACAGCCCAGGGATCGGGTCGAGGTCGCCCGCACCGACACGGCCACTGCGGCGGCCGGCAAGGCTGCCGCCGAGGCTGACCGTATCGCCCGCGACAAGGCGATCAAGGAGAGCCAGGAGCGCGTGGCGATACTGGAGAAAAATAACGCCGAGCTTCAGAAATTGCTCGAAATGAAGAACCAGCAACTGGCTGCATTGCAGCAACAGGCCATGCAGAAGGAGACGGCGAAACCTGTTGAACCGGCCAAGGCGGCCGAACCGCCAAAACCCGTTGAGCCGCCGAAGCCTGTCGAGCCGCCAAAGCCCGTTGAACCGCCACCAGCCGCCGAACCGCCCAAGGTAGAAGCAGCGCCACCCGCCGCGCCGGCCGAGCCAGATGTCGCCAAGGCGCCGGAAGCCCCTGCCCCGGCTGAGCCGCCCAAACCGGTCGAGCCACCCAAGCCCAAGGCGCCGCCGCCCGAGCCAGAGCCTGAACCCGAGCCGGGTTTGCTCGACTCGCTTCTTGATAATCCGCTGCCATTGGCCGGTGGCGTCGGCGTCCTTGCCCTGTTGGCGGGTGGTTATGTCCTCTACCGCCGTCGGCGCAACGACGACTCGACCCTGGAAACCACGGCTGTTCCCGGGCATTCCAGTCTCGGTCCGAATTCGGTATTCCGCATGACGGGCGGCCAGAGCGTCGATACCCGCAATGCCCCGCCGCAGACGGCTGATTTCAGCCAGACCGGGCCGGGCACCATTGATACCGACGAGGTCGACCCGGTCGCCGAGGCGGACGTGTACATGGCCTACGGTCGCGACACCCAGGCTGAGGAAATTTTGCTCGAAGCCCTGCAAAAAGATCCGCACCGCCTGGCGATTCATGTCAAGTTGCTGGAGATCTATGCCAATCGGCGTAGCGTCAAGCAGTTCGAGACATTGGCCAGTGAATTGTATGCGCAAACCGGCGGCGCCGGTCCCGAATGGGATAAGGTTGCCGCCCTCGGCGCCGGTCTCGATGCGAAGAATCCGCTGTATTCAGGCGCCGCAGCCGAGGCGCCGGCGGTTGTCGAGGCCAGGGCGGCGATGGCTCCTCCCGCGCCGGTTGGCGTCGGTCAGACGACGGTCACCATGGCGGCCGGCGCTTTGGCCCAGATGGCCGCGGCAGGCAAAGACGCCGCGCCGCAACCGGCCGCCATTCTGGAAAATGATGAGCTTTACCGGGACACGCTGGCGCTCGGCTCTTTGACGCCGGCCAAGCCGCCCGTAACGGCGCGCAAGCCGGAGCCGGCTGCTCGGGGCGGCTTTGATTTCGATCTGGGCGCGCGTTCGGCCGAGAAGGCGCCAGCGGCCAGCGCCGCCGTGCAAACGCCGGCGTCTGCCGCCAGCGCTGACGACCTCGCCCTGGATTTCGACATATCCGGCGATGTGCCGCTGGAAGCGACGGCAACCCGGGTTGGCGATCTGCGCCTGCCTGAGGATAACGACGCCTACCCGATTGCTCCCGCCATCCCTGAATCGGCTACCGCGCGTTCCGGGAATCAGGATGACGATCACGATTTCTCAAACACCGGTACGTTGTTGGTGCGGCCGCCGCCAGCCAGGGACGACAACGGTTTCTCCATCGAGAAAGCGGCAGCCAGTACTTTTGTCGGTGGCGGTGAAAAGAAACAGGAAGCCAAGGCAGCGAGCGCGCCAGCACGGCCCGCGATCGCGCAGCCGCCGGCGGTCGATTTCGGCGCGACGACGCAGATCAACGTCCCGTCTGAAGACCTCGATGCCGGGACGCTGAGCATGCCTCTGTCCTTCGATGCCAAGCCGGAACATGACGACGTCGAGTTCGATATCCGCCTGACCGAGTCGGCCGTCCTCGGCGCACCGATGAAGTCGCCGGACTCCGATACCGAGCCGGAACATGACGATCAGAACATGGTCGCGACCGTGGTCCGCCCGGTAGCTGATACCGATAACGTCGAGTTCGATGTCAGCCTGACCGATTCGGTCTTCCTTGGCGAGCCGATGACGTCGCCGGAGTTCGACATCGGTTCGATCAACCTTGACCTGGCTGCGCCGCCGGGGGCAGCCCCGGCAGCGGCAAGCAAGATCCCGACGGCCACCGCCCACGATACGCAGTGGGAAGAGGTGAACACCAAGCTCGATCTGGCCAAGGCCTATGAGGAAATGGGTGATCTCGAAGGAACCCGCGAATTGCTCCAGGAAGTGCTGAGCGAAGGCTCGCCCGATCTCGTCGAGCAGGCCAAGGCGATACTGGCCCGTATCGGCGAGTAGAATCGCGGTTTGCGAACGGCACATGGCCCCGCGAGGGGCCATGTGCATTTGGGGAGCCTGATTCTTGCACCCGTCCTGTGCCCTGATTCTCTGGCTGGCCGCCGTGCTGGCCCTGCCAGCCCTCAGCCCTGCCGGCGCGCTGGCGCTGGCCGCCGCGCTACTGCTGCTGGCCGGCGGCAGCCTGCTACGCCCGTGGTGGAAGGCCATTCGCCGCGCCCGCTGGCTGTTGTTGACGCTGTGGCTGATCCTGGCCTGGAACACGCCCGGCGAAGCCTTTGCCGATCTGTCCTGGATGCCGACCTACGAAGGCATCGCCGCCGCCAACCTGCATGCGCTGCGGCTGATCGTCATGCTCGGCGGCCTGGCCTGGCTGCTCCATCGCCTCGGCCGCGACGGCCTGGTCAGCGCCCTGTGGGGGCTGCTGTCACCTTGTCGCGCCCTCGGCCTCGATAGCGAGCGGCTGGTCGTGCGGCTATCACTGGTGCTCGATCATCTGCAAACCGAGCCGGAAAAAGGCGCCTGGCGGCGCATGCTCGGGATCGCCGCCCTGCCCGCCACGGGGCCGGCAACATTGCATCTCGCACTACCGCGCTGGACGTTGCGTGATTCCCTGATGGCCGGCTTGATCGGCGCTGGACTGCTGGCAGCGCTGTACGTATGAGAATCGCGCTGGGCATCGAATATTGCGGCGCCGCTTTCCACGGCTGGCAGAGCCAGGCCGGCGGCGGCGCCGTGCAGGATGCGCTGGAGGCGGCGCTGGCCGCCATCGCCAGCCAGCGCGTCGGCACCCTGTGCGCCGGGCGGACCGATGCCGGCGTGCATGCGACGCAGCAGGTGGTGCATTTCGACGCGCCGGTCGAGCGG
>WQUQ01000248.1 GCA_009782025.1 Desulfobulbus sp.
CAGGGCGGCGGCATCGTCGAGGTCAACGCCGCCCCCGGCCTGCGCATGCACCTCAGCCCCTCGTTCGGCAAGGGCCGCCCGGTCGGCGAGGCGATCATCGGCATGATGTATCCCGCCGCCGACAACGGCCGCATCCCGGTCGTCGCCGTCACCGGCACCAACGGCAAGACCACCACCAGCCGCCTGATCGGCCGCATCTTCGAGCAGAACGGCTTGCGCGTCGGCATGACCAGCACCGACGGCATCTACGTGCAAAACCAGCGCATCGACGACGGCGACTGTTCCGGCCCACGTAGCGCCCGCAACGTGCTGGCCCACCCCGACGTCGACGCCGCCGTGCTGGAAACCGCGCGCGGCGGCCTCTTGCGCGAAGGACTGGGCTTCGATATGTGCGATGTCGCCGTGGTCACCAATATCGGGCTGGGCGATCATCTTGGCCTCAACTACATCGCCACCGTGCATGATCTCGCCGTCATCAAGCGCGTCATCGTCGAGAATGTCGCCCCGACCGGCTTTGCCGTGCTCAACGCGGCCGACCCGGTGGTTGCGGCGATGGCCCGCCATTGTCCCGGCGATGTCATTTTCTTTGCCCTCGACCCGAAACATCCGGTGCTGGCCACCCACCGCGCCCAGGGCAAGCGCGTGGTCTATGCCAAAAAAGGCGACATCGTTTGCAGTGAAGGCCGCAAGAAACACCGTATCGCGCTCAGCCGCGTGCCGCTGACGCGCAACGGCACGATCGGCTTCCAGGTCGAGAACGCGATGGCCGCCGTTGCCACCGCCTGGGCGCTTGGCTACGACTGGAGCGGGATTGAGCAGGCGCTGGCCGGCTTCGTCAGCGACGCGGCGACCGCGCCCGGCCGCTTCAACGTTTTCGCTTACCAGGGCGCGACGCTGATCGCCGACTACGGCCACAACCCGGACGCCATGCTGGCCCTGGTCAAGGCCGTCGAGAGCATGCCGGCGGCCCGCCGCACGGTGGTCATCAGCGGCGCCGGCGACCGGCGCGACGACGACATCCGCCAGCAGACGGCCATCCTCGGCGCCGCCTTCGACGACGTGATTCTTTATCAGGATGCCTGCCAGCGCGGCCGCGCCGACGGCGAGGTCATTGCCCTGTTGCGCGACGGTCTGGCCAACAGCCAGCGGGTCAAGCACATCGAAGCCATCGACGGCGAATTCAACGCCATCGACGCCGCCTTGCAGCGCCTGCAAAAAGGCGACCTGTGCCTGATCCTGATCGACCAGGTGGAGGAGGCGCTGACGCACATTGCCCGGCGTATCGCCGAGGCGGGTTGAGTGGCAGACGAGCGCCCGCCCAACCCGGCGCGGGCGGCTTCAGATCACCTTGGAGTAGCGCGTGCGCTGCCGGTCGGCGCGCAGGTAGCGGTCGAAGACCATCGAGATGATGCGTACCAGCATGCGCCCCGGCGGCAGGACAGTGATCCAGTCGCGGTCGATCTTGAGCAGGCCGGCCCGCGCCATGTCCTTCATATCCTCCAGCTCGGCGGCGAAATACTTGTGGAAGTCGATCAGGTGTGCGCTTTCGATGCTTTCGATGGATAGCTCGAAATGGCACATCAGGGCCTGGATGATGGCGCGGCGCAGAATGTCGTCGGCGGTCAGTTCGATGCCGCGAAACACCGGCAGCAACTGGGCGTCGAGGCGGTCGTAGTATTCGTCCAGAGTCTTGACGTTCTGGCTGTAGGTCGGCCCGACCTTGCTGATCGACGAAATGCCAAAGGACAGCATGTCGCAATCGGCATAGGTCGAATAGCCCTGGAAATTGCGGTGCAGCCGCCCCTGGCGCTGGGCCACGGCCAGTTCGTCATCCGGCTTGGCGAAGTGGTCCATGCCGATGAAAACGTAGCCGGCCTCGGTCAGTTTCCTGATGGCCAGGGCCAGGATTTGCAGCTTGGCGTCGGCCGATGGCAGATCGTTCTCGACGATGCGGCGCTGCGGTTTGAACAGGCCGGGCAGGTGGGCATAGTTGTAGATCGACAGACGATCCGGCCCCATCGCCAGCACCCGCTCCAGGGTGCGGTTGAAACCCATCACCGTCTGCTGCGGCAGGCCGTAGATCAGGTCGATCGAAATGGATTTGAAACCGTTGGTGCGCGCCGCTGCGATCACATCGAATGTTTCCGCCTCGCTCTGGATGCGGTTGACCGCGACCTGCACGCGCTCGTCGAAATCCTGGACGCCGATGCTCATGCGGTTGAAGCCCAGCTCGCCGAGCAGCGCCACGGTGGCGGCATCGACCTTGCGCGGGTCGACCTCGATGGAATATTCGCCGCCGTCGAGCAGCTTGAAATGCTTCTTCGTCGCGGCCATCAACTGGCGCATTTCATCGTGCGACAGGAAGGTCGGCGTGCCGCCGCCCCAATGCAACTGGATCACCTCGTGTTCGCCGTCGCGCCCTTCCAGGGCGGCGCTTTGCAAGGCCAGTTCCTTGCCGAGATATTTCAGATACTTGGCGCTGCGCCCGTGATCCTTGGTGATGATCTTGTTGCAGGCGCAGTAATAGCAAATGGTGTTGCAGAAGGGGATGTGAAAGTATAATGACAGCGGCCGGCTGATGCCGCCGATATTGCGTTTGCCAAGCCACAGCCTGGCGGCCTCCGAGTTGAAAGCCTCGACGAAACGATCCGCGGTCGGATAAGACGTGTAGCGCGGACCATTGACATCGAAACGACGAATGATCTGGGGATCGAAAACGAGGTTTTCTGTGGAAAAATTCATTTGGAATATCACCTTGAGGTGCGGGGATTATGTTCGGACAGTGCGGTTCCATGGTTGACTTGGATCAATCCAACGTAGGTTGCTCATGGCGCAAACACTCCCATTGAATCAGGACATTACGCTGTCGGTCATCAAGACCGCGTGTTCCGGTTGTAATCTCCGCGAACTATGCCTGCCTTATGGGCTTAGTCTGGAAGAACTAGAACGTCTGGACGATCTCGTCTCGACCCGCCGCCGACTCAAGCGCGGCGACCATTTGTATCGCGCCGGCGAGCCTTTCGACGCCATTTATGCCATCCGCAGCGGTTTTTTCAAGACCGACGTGTTGCTTGAGGATGGCCGCGACCAGGTCACCGGCTTTCAGATGGCCGGCGAACTGCTCGGCCTCGACGGCATCAGTAGCGAACACCATACCTGCAACGCCATCGCGCTCGAGGACAGCGAGATTTGCTCGATCCCCTTCGACCGGCTGGAAAGCCTGTCACGCGAAATCCACGCCTTGCAGAACCATTTTCACAAGGTGATGAGCCGCGAGATCGTCCGCGATCACGGCGTCATGATGCTCCTCGGCACGATGCGCGCCGAGGAGCGCCTCGCCGCCTTTCTGCTCAACCTGTCGCAGCGTTTCACGGCGCGCGGTTTCTCGCACGCCGAGTTCAACCTGCGCATGACGCGCGAGGAAATCGGCTCTTACCTCGGCCTCAAGCTGGAAACCGTGTCGCGCGCCTTCTCGCGCTTTCAGGAAGAAGGCTACGTCGCCGTGCAGCAGAAACACATCCGCATTCTCGACGTGGGCGGCCTCAGGGCACTGATGAATCATCGCGCCTGAGTCGATCAGCAGGCCGTCACCCTGTTTCATCGTTACCGTATCTTTAATAACCGGGTCTATAGACCATTCTTGGCGGACTGAATTTCGGTGGAAGCTCAGGCGATGTCTGCGTTTGCCCTGAGCCTGCCGAAGGACGAGGATTTGCATTCAAGCCAGAAATAGCGGCCGATGTTTCACGAGCACAAACGCCGTTTCATATTGCAAAATCAATAGCGTAACCAATTGAAAGAAAAAAATTAAATTTTGTCTTATGTCTTATATAAGACAATTGCTGCGCTGCGCAATCGTCTTGTATACTTAGCCCATCGTCCGGGCGCGCCGCCGGGCGCGGAAGATTCACA
>WQUQ01000249.1 GCA_009782025.1 Desulfobulbus sp.
CGCTGTTGAGCAGATGGGCGGTCAGCGCCGTGGTCGTGGTCTTGCCGTTGCTGCCGGTGATGGCGAGGATTTTCGTCGCCGGGGCCTGGGCGCGCACGCCAGCGGCGAACAGTTCGATTTCCGAAACCACCGGCACGGCAAGTTCGGCGATGACCGGCTCGGCCCTGGCGACGCCCGGCGACAGCGCCGCCAGATCGGCATCGGCAAAAGCGGCGGCGGCGAACGGCCCGGCCACCAATTCGGCGCCCGGCGCCACCTGCTGCAAGGCGTCGACGTTGGGCGGCGCGGCGCGCGAGTCGACGACGCGCACCCGCGCGCCCTGGCGATGCAGCCACTTGGCCATCGCCAGCCCGGACTCGCCGAGTCCGATGACCACCGCGCGTTTGCCCTGGAGTTCCATCAGGCCTCCCGCCGGGCCGCCCCAAGGGAGGCCTGCGCCCCCTCGGGGGGCAGCGAACGAAGTGAGCGTGGGGGTTGTTTCATTCAGCGCAACTTCAAGGAACTCAGCCCGATCAGTACGAGCATGATGGTGATGATCCAGAAGCGGACGACGACCTGCGTCTCCTTCCAGCCCGTTTGTTCAAAGTGGTGGTGCAGCGGGGCCATGCGCAGGATGCGTCGGCCCTCGCCGAATTTTTTCTTGGTGTATTTGAACCAGGCGACTTGCAGCATCACCGACAGGGTTTCGGCGACGAAGACGCCGCCCATGATGAAGAGCACGATTTCCTGACGCAGGATCACGGCCACGGTGCCGAGCGCCGCGCCGAGCGCCAGCGCGCCGACATCGCCCATGAACACCTCGGCCGGATAGGCGTTGAACCACAGAAAACCGAGGCCGGCCCCGGCCACCGCGCCGAGCAGGATGCACAACTCGCCCGCCCCCGGCACGTAGGGAATGAGCAGGTATTTGGCATAGACGACGTGGCCGGTGACGTAGGCGAACAGCGCGAAAGCGGCGGCGATCATCACCGTCGGCATGATCGCCAGACCGTCGAGGCCGTCGGTCAGATTGACCGCGTTGCTGGTGCCGACGATGACGAAATAGGTCAGCACGATGAAGCCGGCAATGCCCAGCGGATAGGCGATGGATTTGAAAAAGGGCACGATCAGTTCGGTCTGCGCCGGCGAACTGGCCGAAAAGGCGAGGAACAACGCGGCGCCGACGCCGAGCGCCGATTGCCAGAAGAATTTCCAGCGGGCTGAGAGGCCGTTCGGGTCGCGGTACACCACCTTCTTCCAATCGTCGTACCAGCCGACGATGCCGAAACCGAGCGTGACCACCAGCACCGTCCACACGTATTTGTTGGTCAAATCGCCCCACAGCAGCGTGGTGACGCCGATGGCGATGAGGATCAGCACGCCGCCCATGGTCGGTGTGCCGGATTTGACCAGATGCGTCTGCGGCCCGTCGGTGCGCACCGCCTGGCCGATTTTCCTGGCCGCCAGCCAGCGGATGACGCCCGGCCCGGCGGCGAACGAAATGAGCAGCGCCGTCATCGCCGCCAGCACCGTGCGCAGCGTGATGTAGTTGAAGACATTGAAAAAGCGGATGTCCTGGGCGAGCCATTGGGCGAGCGCGAGCAGCATCAGGCGTTCTCCTCTTGCCCGGCAGCCAGGGCGTCGGCCACCCGCTCCATCTTCATGAAGCGCGAGCCTTTGACCAGCACCGTGGTTTCCGGCCCCAGTTCCTTGCTCACGGCGGCGATCAGCTTGTCGATATGGCAGAAATGGCGCGCGCCCTCGCCGAAATTGCGCACCGCCTGCTGGCTGGCCTGGCCCAGCGCGAACAGACGGTCGATGCCCTGGCTCCTGGCGTAACCGCCGATTTCGTCGTGGTACTGGCCGCTGGCCTGGCCGATTTCGCCCATGTCGCCGAGCACGAGAATCTTGCGGCCGATGGTGGCGGCCAGCACGTCGATGCCGGCGCGCACCGAATCCGGGTTGGCGTTGTAGGTGTCGTCGAGAATCTCGGCCCCGCCGCGCCCGGCGCGGCGCTGCAAGCGCCCCTTGACGCCGGTGAAGGCCGAGAGGCCAGCGACCACGGCGGCCAGCGGAATGCCGGCGGCGAGGCAGGCGGCGGCGGCGGCCACGGCGTTGCAGGCATTGTGGCGGCCGGCAACGCGCAAATGCAGCGTCGCCTCGTCCTCGGCGACGCTCAAGGTCAATTCGGTTTCCAGACCGCGCTGGCGGACGCGGCCTTGTACGTCGGCCACGTGGTCGATGGCGAAATCGCAGAGCGCATGCGGGATCGCCATGTCGCGCCACAGATCGGCGTAACGGTCATCGGCGTTGATGACGGCGACGCCGCCCGCGGCCAGGCCGGTGAAAATGCTGCCCTTCTCGCGGGCCACCTCGTCGAGACCGCCCATGCCTTCGAGATGAGCGCGCTGGGCATTGGTCACCAGCGCCACCGTCGGCGCGCCGAGCGCCGCCAGGTAGGCAATCTCGCCGGGGCGGTTCATGCCCATCTCGATCACCGCCGCGCGATGCCCGGCGTTCAGGCCGAGCAGCGTCAGCGGCAGGCCGATGTCATTGTTGAAATTGCCGCGCGTCGCCAGCACCGCATCACCCAACTGAGCGCCAAAAGCGGCCTGGAGGATGGCGGCGATCATTTCCTTGGTCGTCGTCTTGCCGTTGGAGCCGGTCACGGCGATCACCGGCAGCGTGAAGCTCGCCCGCCAGGCCCCGGCCAGCGCGCCCAGCGCCAGCCGGGTATCGGCAACGACGACGGCCGGCGCGCCGGCCGGCAGCTTGCCCTCATCGCTGACCAGCACGGCGGCTGCCCCGGCGGCGACAGCCTGGGCGAGAAAATCGTGGGCGTCGAAGCGCTCGCCGCGCAGGGCGATGAACAACTGGCCCGGCCGCACCGTCCGGGTATCGGTGCCAACGCCGGTCAGCGCCGTATCGGCGCCGACCAGCCGACCGCCGGTCACGGCCGCGACGCGGGAGAGCAGCCAGTTCATGTCTTGCTCTCCTGTTGGTTGGCGTGAAAATCCCCCTCACCCCGGCCCTGGAGGGACGGCCCTGCATGGCCGTCCCGTTCCGCGAGCGCGGAGCAGTGCTCCGCGAAACCCTCGCTACACCCCCGCAAGCGGGGCGAGGGAGCGCTCCCCTCGCCCCCTAAGGGGGAGAGGGGCGGGGGTGAGGGGGAGCGGCGCGAGCTACGGCGCCATTCCAGCGCCTGCCGCGCCTGCTCGATGTCGGAGAAGGGGTGGCGGACGCCAGCGATTTCCTGATACGCCTCGTGTCCCTTGCCGGCGATCAGGATCACGTCGCGCCCGTCGGCCTCGCACACGGCCTGGCGGATGGCGGCGGCGCGATCCAGTTCGACCTCGCCGTGGGCGAGGCCGGCCATGATGTCGGCGACGATGGCCGCCGGCGCTTCGCTCCTCGGATTGTCGCTGGTGACCCGCACGCGGTCGGCGCGGCGCGAGGCCACTTCAGCCATCTGCGGCCGCTTGCCGCGGTCGCGGTCGCCGCCGCAGCCGAACACCACGGCCAGGCGGCCGCCGCGCGCGCTGGCCGTGGGCCGCAGCGCGGTCAGGGCATTGTCGAGCGCGTCCGGCGTGTGGGCATAGTCGACCACCACCAGCGGCTCGCCGCTGCCGCCGAGCCGTTCCATGCGCCCCGGCGGCGGCGTCAGGCCGGCCAGACGGCGCACGATGTCGGCCGCCGAGAGGCCGGCATCGTGCAGCACGGCGGCGACGGCCAAGAGGTTGTAGATGTTGTAACGGCCAATCAGCCGGGTATCGACGGTGCCGCGCCCGTTCGGCAGGATGAGCAGAAAACGCTGGCCGAACGGCGTCTCTTCGAGACGCTCGGCGCGCACCTGGGCGACGAAATTGCGACGCTCGTCGCCGATGCCGTAACCGAGCACGCGGGTCGCCGTCGTTGCGCTGGCCAGGCGCGGCCCGAACGGATCGTCGAGATTGATGACGGCGCAGCGCAGACGCGGCCAGAGGAACAGTTTTTCCTTGGCCGCGGCATAGGCTTCCATGCTGCCGTGGTAATCGAGATGGTCGCGGGTCAGATTGGTAAAGACGGCGACATCGACGTGCGCGCCATTGAGCCGTCCTTCCTCGATGCCGATGGAACTGGCCTCCAGCGCGCAGGCGGCGGCGTGACGGGCGCGGAATTCGGCCAGGCAGCGCATCAGCACGGTGGCTTCCGGCGTGGTGAAGCCGGTTTCGACCAGTTCGCCGGGAAAGCCCGCGCCGAGCGTGCCGATGATGGCGCAGGGCCTGGGGTAGGCTTGGGCGATGCACTGGCTGATGGTGGTTTTGCCATTGGTGCCGGTGATCGCGATCAGCGACAGCGCTTCGCTCGGATGATCGACAAGGGCGTGGGCCAGCGGCCCGGCCAGCGGGCGCAGCGCTTCGACCGGCCGGTTGGGCACGGTCCACGCCGGGTTCCAGACAAAATCGCCGCCCGGCTGCCAGAGCACGGCGACCGCGCCGCGGGCGATGGCGTCGCCGATGTAACGGCGACCGTCGGCCAGATCGCCGGGATAGGCGATGAACAGGTCGCCCGGCCGCACCTGGCGGCTGTCGTCGGCGGCGCCGCTCAAGGCGACGCCGAGGCTGTCGATCAATTCGCGCGGCGCGCTCACAGCGGCTCCTTGAGGGTGTCGGCAGCGGCCACCTGCAATGGCGCATCGAGCGGCACGCCGAGGATGCGCAGGGCGCCGGCGGCGATGCGCGAAAACGCCGGGCCGGCGACATCGCCGCCGTAATGGCCGGCTTCCGACGGCTCGTCGATCATCACCGCGATGACCAGGCGCGGATCGCTGAGCGGCGCGATGCCGACGAAGGAGGCGACGTATTTCCTGGCATAGGCGCCGTCCTCGACCTTGTAGGCGGTGCCGGTCTTGCCGCCGACCCGGTAGCCGGCGACGCGCGCCTGCGGCGCGGTGCCGCCCGGCTGCACGGCCATTTCCAGCATCAGGCGCAGTTCGCGCACGGTCTGCGGCGAAAAGATGCGATCGCCATGCACCGGCACGGCGTCGTCAACGCGCAGCAGCGACAGCGGCAGCAATTCGCCGTCGCTGGCGAACGTGCAGTAGGCGCGGGCCAGTTGCAGCAGGCTGACGGAAATGCCGTGGCCATAGGCCATGGTCGCCTGCTCGATCGGCCGCCAGCTTTTCCACGGCCGCAAGCGGCCGCCGACTTCGCCGGGGAAGCCGAGATTGGGCGCCTGGCCGAAACCGAGGCGGTCGAACAATTCCCACATGTCGCGCGGCGGAAAACCGAGGGCGATCTTGGCGATGCCGACATTCGACGATTTCTGGATCACTTCGGCGACGGTCAGCACGCCGTTGCGGTGGGCATCGGAAATGGTCGCAACGCCAATGGTCATCCGCCCCGGCGCCGTGTCGATCGGCGTATTCATCGTCACCTTGCCCTGTTCCAGCGCCAGCGCGGCGATGAACGGCTTCATCACCGAACCCGGCTCGAAGGTGTCGGTGATGGCGCGGTTGCGCAGCGGCGCGCCGGACAGGTTCTGGCGGTTGTTCGGGTTGTAGGTCGGCCAGTTGACCAGAGCCAGGATTTCGCCATTGCGGGCGTCGATGACGACGGCCCCGCCGGCCTTGGCCTTGTGCGCGGCGACGGTCGCCTTCAACTGGCTGTAGGCGAGATACTGGATCTTTGCATCGAGGGCCAGACGGATGTCCTTGCCATCCTGCGGCGGCCGCATGGCGCCGACATCCTCGACGATATTGCCGCGCCGGTCGCGGATCACCGTGCGGTTGCCCGGCCGCCCGAGCAGGCTCTGCTGAAAGGCCAGTTCGACGCCTTCCAGACCCTTGTCGTCCACGCCGGTGAAACCGACGAGGTGGGCGGTCATGTCGGCGGCCGGGTAGAAGCGGCGGTATTCCCTTTCCTGATGGATGCCCGGCAGCTTCAGGGCGGCAATGCGCTCGCCGGTTTCCGGCGCAATCTGGCGGCGGATGTACACAAACGTCTTGTCGCTGGCGATTTTGCCGTCCAGCTCGCGCCCGTCCATTTCCAGCAACTTGGCCAGTTGGCGCTTCTGTTCCGCCGTCATCGTCCGCGCATCGCCGGGAATGGCCCAGATCGACTGCATCGGCGTCGACACCGCCAGGATGTCGCCGTTGCGGTCGACAATCTTGCCGCGCGAGGCGGAAACCTCGATGTCGCGGCGATAGCGCGAATCGCCCTTTTCCTGCAAAAAATCGTTGTGAATGACCTGCAAATAGAAGGCGCGGAAAATCAGCGCCAGCAAGGCGGCCAGCAGCAACAGGCCGACCATGCGCGAGCGCCAGCCCTGCAAGGCCAGTTCGAGGATCGGGCTTTCGCTGTAACGATGACCGCGCTGCGGCCGGCGGCGGATGACCATCAACGCCCTCCCGCCGCCGCGACGACCGGCCGACCGGCGGCATCCGGCTGCACCATGTGCAATCGTTCGCGGGCGATCTTCTCGATGCGCGGCGAAGTGGCCCAGGTCGACATCTCCAGTTGCAACTGGCCGTACTCGACATCGAGCTGGCGCCCCCGCTCCTGCTCCTGCTCCAGTTCCTGAAACAGCTTGCGCGCCCGGTGCTGCGAGGTCACCAGCCCCAGCGCGCAGACGACGAGGATGAACAGCAGGATCATGTTGAGACGCAGCATCAAAGTTTCTCGGCGACGCGCAACACGGCGCTGCGGGCGCGCGGATTGGCCGCCACCTCGGCGGCGTCGGGCCGGATCGCCTTGCCGACCCGGCAGAGCCTCGGCGGCGGCAACTGATCGGCGCGCAGCGGCAAGCCTTTGGGCAGCGCATCGGGCGTCGCCTGGGCGCGCATGAAGTGCTTGACGATGCGGTCTTCCAGCGAATGAAAGCTGATGACCGCCAGCCGTCCGCCCGGCTTCAACAGGTCGAGCGCCTGCGGCAGGGCTATTTCCAGTTGGCGAAGTTCCTGATTGATATGAATCCGTAGAGCTTGAAAGCTGCGCGTCGCCGCGTCCTGCCCTGGTTCACGGGTGCGCACGGCCGCGCGAACGAGGGCCGCAAACTGAGCCGTTGTGACAACAGGTTGTTCGAGTCGAGCAGCCACAACCTTCTTTGCAATCTGGAAAGCAAACCGTTCTTCGCCATAATTTTTTATAACCTCCGTGATTTCCTTCAATTCGGCCCGCGCCAGCCACTGGGCCGCCGTCTCGCCCTGCGTCACATCCATCCGCATGTCGAGCGGCGCATCGTGGCGGAAGCTGAAGCCCCGCTCCCCGTCGTCGATCTGCGGCGACGAGACCCCCACGTCGAACAAAATGCCGTCAATTTCCGCAATGCCCGCCTCGCGTGCGACCTCGGCCAGTTCGCCGAAAGCCCGATGCAGCAGCCGGAAACGCGCATCGATAATGGCCGCGCCGGCAACGATGGCCTGCGGATCGCGATCGAGGGCCAGCAGCCGGCCGCCCCGGCCCAACGCGGCGAGAATGCGGCGGCTGTGGCCGCCCCGGCCAAAGGTGGCATCGACATAGATGCCGTCGGTCTTGATCGCCAGGGATTCCACCGCCTTGTCGAGCAGCACCGTGACATGGGCGCCGCTCCCGCTCACAGCGCCAGGCCTCCAAAGCAGTCCGGCAACTCGCCGCTGGACATGACCTCGGCGGCCAGATCGTTCTGCTGTTTCCAGGCCGCTTCGTTCCAGATTTCAAAATGACTGCCCATGCCGACCAGATAGACGGTTTTTTCCAGTTGGGCGTATGCGCGCAACTCGGGGGCAACCAGAATGCGCCCTGCCGAATCGAGTTCTTCGGTGCGCGCATTGCCGACCAGCACGCGCTTGATCGGCGCCGCCCGCGGATCGAGGCTGGAAGCCTTCAGAATCTGATCGCGGATCGGCTGCCAGGCCGGCGCCGGATAGAGCAGCAGACAGCGGTGCGGATGCGCGGTCAGAACCAGCGAACCTTCAGCAACGGCAAGCAGAGCCTCGCGGTGCCTTGCCGGTATGGCAAGCCGCCCCTTGGCATCCAGACTGAGCGCCGTCGCCCCCTCGAACATTTCCACAACCCCCGTTTACCCACTTTTCAACACATTTCACCACTTTAGAGCAACGAATCTGCACCGTCAAGGCAAAAAATGGATTTTTTTCTTACGCAACAATGACTTAGGAGCGCTTTGTTCGCGCTGTTTCAAGAAAAATAATCCTTAAAAATCAATGGTCGAAAAATGACTCTTAAAGTGATTTGTTAGCATTGGGCAAGCGCGACCGAGCACCACCCCGATCATTCCGATCGGGGCGGGGCCGATAAAAACAGGGAATCGCGGCGACGGGCGGGAGGCCCGTCAGTCGGCGGCGTAGACCAGCGTCCGGTTGCGGCCGGCAGCCTTGGCCCGGTACAGGGCCTGATCGGCGCAACGGATCAGATCGCCGGGCGTTTGGCCATGCTCGGGATAGGCGGCGACGCCGAGCGAAATGGTGAAGTGGATGGCCAGGCCACCATAGTCGACGGTCAGCGCCGCAACTGCCCGCCGCCAGCCTTCGGCGCGCTCGACAGCCGCCGCCAGCGGCATGTTGGGCAGCAGGATCAGGAATTCCTCGCCGCCATAGCGACAGGCCGTGTCCTCGGTACGGATGTCGGCTTGCAAGGTCGCCGCCAGGAGGCGCAGCACCTCGTCGCCGGCCGGGTGGCCATAGGTGTCGTTGACCGGCTTGAAATGATCGATGTCGAGCATCACCAAGGACAGCGGACTGCCCTCGCGCCGCGCCCGCGACACTTCGCGCTCAAGTATCCCGTCGAGATAGCGCCGGTTGTACAGGCCGGTCAGGCTGTCGCGCACCGCCTGCTCACGCAGCGCCGCTTGCAGGCGAGTAATCTCGTCGAGGCGCCATTGCAACTGCCGGTTTCTTTCCTGCAATGCCTGTTCGGCCTCTTTGCGCTCCCGAATGTCGCGGCTGATGCCGAGCATCTGCCGCGGCACGCCCTCGGCATCGAACAGATTGCTGACCACGACCTCGGTCGGCACGGCGCTGCCATCGCGGCACAGTTGCTCCAGTTCGCAGGTGACGACCCGAGCCGTGTTGTCGCCGGCGGCGATGCGCTTCAGATGCCGCTCGATCATGCCGTTCAGGTGGCTGGCCGAAGCCGCCGTCAGCCACTGTTCCAGCGTCTGCGCCAGCGCTTCCTCCGGCGTGTAGCCGCGCAGGGCGCTGACCGAAGGACTGACGTAGGTCAAGCGGCGCGAGGCGATGTCGAGCGTCCAGATCACATCGTGGCTATTGTCGGTCAGCAAGCGGTAACGCGCCTCGCTCTCGGTCAGTCGCGTCTTGGCCGTGACCTCCTCGCGTTCGAGACGCAACAGCCGGAGCAGCGCCAGGGCCAGCAGCAAGACGAACAGCCCGACCGCCGCCACCAGCATTCGCCAGTTGGCCAGGTAATCCTCGGCGGCAATGCCCGCGACAATGTAGAAGGGATAGTCGTCGAGCCGGCGAAACGCGTACCGCCGCTCGATGCCGTCGAATGGACTGCGGTCGGAAAAATAACCGCTTTGCTCGCCGGCCTGGATGCGCTGCAGGACGGGACGCCGCCGGACGGAACCATCGCTCGGCGACAGTTTGAATTCTCTCGACAACGGCGGCTGACGCAAGACCAGATGATCGGTATCGGTGCGCCAGAGGGCCAGGACACCGTCTTCGCCGAGCCGGGCCACAGCGAACATCGCCTGGAGTCGGTCAAGATTGAGCGGCGCCGTCACGATGCCGCGAAAATCCCCCTTGGCGTCACGCACCGGTACGGCGACGGTCAGAACCAACTGCCCGTTGCTGCGCCCGACCACGGCCTGCCCAATATACAGCGGCAAGGAGGGATCGTCGCGCAGCGCCAGAAAATAATCACGATCTCCAACCTGGAACCACGGGCGCCCACGCTCTGAGTAATAACGCACCTGCCCCAAAGCATCGATCGCCCGGTAGCCGAGGATCTCGGGAAAATGCGCGGCCTGTAGCACCAGCTGGCGCTCCACGGTCGACCGCAGGCGCTCGTCATTGCCCGCCACGAACGCTTCGGGCGGCAAAGTGCTGGCCAGATGCTCAAGACCGGCGTGCACGCGGCTCAGGGTACCGCTCAGGTGTTCCGCGATGATGGCGGTGAGATTGCTGGCATCGACTTCGGCCCGCCGCTCGGCCTGGCGATAGACTTCGCCCAGCGCCAAGGCGAGCAGCAAGACCACGCCAGCGAGAATCGCGATGAAAATGGCGTACAGCCGACCCTCGGGGAGCCGGTGGGACAGCGACCGATGACGCAGGATTTGCGCCGACATGATGCGTCGGGTTGGCCTGGCCGCGCCGCGTCAGCGCGCCATCGTCTGGGTCAGTTTCTGCTCGATGCGCGTCAGCGGTACGGCGCCCGTCACCCGCTCGCCATCGGCGAAGAACAGCGTCGGCGTGCCGGAAATATTCTGCCGCCGGCCATACTCCTGATTCTGCGTGACCACGGAGGTGTCGCAATCCTCACGCCCGGTCGGCGCCTTGCCGTCGACCATCCAACTGGCCCAGGCCTTGGCGCGATCGGGCGAACACCAGATCTGCTTCGCCTTGCGCACCGAATCCTCGGACAGGATCGGGTAGAGGAAGACATGGATGGTGACGTTGTCGAGTTTCTGCAACTCCTTGGCCAGCCGCTTGCAATAGCCGCAATTGGGGTCCTCGAAGGTGGCCATGACCCGCTTGCCGTCGCCGCGCACGATCTTGATCGCCCGCTCGAACGGCAGGTCGGCGAAACGGATCGCGGTCAGCTTGCGCAAGCGCTCCTCGGTCACGTTCTTCATGCTGCGGCCATCGATCAACTGGCCGCCGACCATGATCGCGCTGACCTTCTCGTCGGTATAAAGAATATTGCCGTCGACATACACCTCGTACAGATCCAGATAGCCGGCCTTGGTCACGCTGTCGACCTTGGCGCCGAGGCGTTCCTCCATGGCCTTGCGGATGTCCGCCTCGCTCGCCGCGAAAACGGAACTGGCAGCGACGGCGCAAGCCAGCGCCAATAATTTCTTCAACATGCGATTCTCCTAAATAGCGCCCAGCGCGTAGCGCGTCAGGGCATTTTTCACAAAGGGCAGATGGTCGGTCAGGTTCAGCCCGAAATGGCGCAGCGGACGCCAGGCGTTGCCGCGCTTGAACAAACGCCGCAGGGCATCGGTCGTCCCTTGCAGCAGCCAGGTTTCCTCGCGCCGCGCCCGCTGGTAGCGCTGCAACAGCCGCAGTTCACCAATATCCTGCCACGGCGGCGCGGCGGCCAGCAGCGCCGCCAGTTCGCGGGCATCCTGAAAACCGAGATTGATGCCGTGCCCGGACAGCGGATGAATGCCGTGCGCCGCATCGCCGACCAGCGCCAACCGCGGCGCCACGGTCTGCGGCACGCGGATCAGGCGCAGCGGAAAAGCCGCCGCCGGCGTCAGCAACTGCAACTCGCCGAGCGTGTTTTGTCCTGCTTCGGCGACGCGCCGGCACAGGTCGTCGGGAGCCAGGGCGCACAATTCATCGGCCCGCGCATCGGGCGTCGACCAGACGATGGAAATGCGCTTGCCCGGCAACGGCAGCCAGGCGAGCACGCCATCGTCGCGGAACCACTGCCAGGCCGTGTCGCGCGGCGCTTTGGCGGTGGCGAAATTGGCCACCACGCCTTGCTCGCCGTAGGGCGTGTCGATCGCCGTCAGACCGGCCGCCTGCCGCGTCCACGAATCACGGCCATCGGCGCCGACCACCAGGCGGGCGGAGAGCGCCGTACCATCGGCGAGATGCAGCAGCGCCGCATCGTGGCGGAATTCGAGGGCCGCCGGCGCGGCGGGGCAAAACAAGGTCAAATTGGCCTGGCGCTTGGCGCTTTCCCAAAACTCGCCAGCCATCAGCGAGGATTCGAGAATCCAGCCCAGTTCCGGCACGCCGGTCTCAAAGGCGGAAAAATTCAGGCGGCCGCCGCCGTCGCCCTGCACCCGCATGTGCCGGATCGGCGCCATGCGCGCCGGGTCGAGATGTTTCCAGGCGCCGATCGCTTCAAGGAAAGCCGCATTGGCCGGGCTGACGGCATAAATCCGCGTATCCCATCCCGGCGGCCGGCACGGTGGCCGACTCTCGATCAGCGCGATGCGCAAACGACTGTCGCGCAAGGCCAGCGCCAGGCTGGCGCCGGCCAGACCGCCGCCGACGATGATCAAATCAAAATGCTGCATGCCAGCCATTATGCCGCGCGCGACAGGGCACGCAAATGCTCGCCAACGCGCCCGCCAACAGACTCAAGCAGGATTGCCGCCGGAAGGCGGCTTGTTCTGGCGCAAACGCCGATTGTTGTTGGCCCGGGGGCGATGTTTCTTCGGGTTATTGCCACCGCCGCCGGGTTTGCCCTGGGACATCGGCGGCCGGCCACCGATGCCCTGTTCGTTGCCCGAGATGCGGTTGCCGGGGGCAAGCTGAATTTCCAGCTCGATGATTTCGTCCCATTGTTCGTCGCTGCGGTCGCGTTCGGGAACCGACAGCAACTCGCGCAGACGGCGACGGTTGTCGTTGGGCGGCGGCGCGACGCTCGGAATTTCGGGCGGATTTTCGGGATTGGGGGGATTGGATTGGGTCATCGTAAAAATCAAAAGCGGAGTCCGCTCAGCACGGACTCCGCAACAGGAGTAACGCCACCTTACTTCTTCTTGGCAGCGGATTTCTTGGCGGCGACCGAGGCCTTGAATGCCGTGCCCGCGGTGAACTTCGGCACCGTGGTGGCCGGAATCTTCAGCGTGGCGCCGGTTTTCGGATTCTTGCCGGTGCGCGCGGCGCGCTTGGCGGACTTGAACGTGCCGAATCCAACGAGCGTGACGGATTCTCCCTTGGTCACGGTCTTGACCACCGCCGTGATGATGGCGGACAACGCCTTGTCGGCAGCAGCCTTGGTAATACCAGCTTCTTTTGCAGCAACTTCGACCAGCTCGGATTTATTCATCTAAGTGCCCTCCTAGTTACCTGTGTTGAAGAATGAAGAAAACTGGCCGTCAGAACGGCAGCCAGGCAAAAGTAGCACACCTTTTCGCCGAAGTGTTGCCCAAAAGCCTTTATTCATGCCATTTGCCGCAAATTTTTGTTTTATTCGCAGCATGCAAGAACCCCGGTCAAGCCGGGGTTCTTGCTGCCGGGAAAAATGCCGAGTCAATTCTTCCCTTCGCCCTCGGCCTTCTTCTCTGCGCCCTCGGCCGGCGGCGTCTCGGCCGGTTTCTCGCCGTGGTTGATGACGACGGCGCCGTCGTTCTGGACGCCGATATGCTGGTCGATGGCCGGCAACTGGTGGGCAATGCCCTTGTGGCAATCGATACAGGTCTTGCCCTCGGAGAAGGCGATCGGGTGCTGCTTGGCCGCCCGCTTGCCCTGCTCGGTGTAGTCCATGTAATCGTAGTTGTGGCAGTTGCGGCATTCCCGCGAATCGGTGGCCTTCATCCGATCCCACTCGTGCTGGGCCAGTTGGACGCGCTTGGCGTTGAACTTCTCCGGCGTGTCGACGGAACCGAGAATCTTGTGGAAGACCTCGTTGGAAGCCTGGATCTTGCGGATCATCTTCCGCCCCCACGACTTCGGTACGTGACAGTCCGGGCAGGTGGCGCGCACGCCGGTGCGGTTGGTGTAATGGATGGTGTTCTGGTATTCGCGGAAAACGTTTTCCTCCATCTCGTGGCAGGAGAGACAGAAAGACTCCTGGTTGGTCGCTTCGAGCGCCCAGTTGAAGCCGCCCCAGAAGACGATGCCGGCGACGAACAACAGCAGGGCGGTCGTCAGGCCGACCCGCTTGAGCCAGGCGGGCATGTATTTATCGAGACTCATCATTCCCCCTTCTTGGCTGCCGGCTTGTAGGTATTTTCGACGAGCGGCTTGGCGTCGAATTGCGGCACATGGCACTGCATGCAGAAATAGCGTCGCGGCGAGATGTTCTTGAGCTTTTTGTCCTCACGATCCAGATAGTGCGACTTGGCAACCAGGGTCGCGCCGGTTTCCTCGGCGCGTTCCTTGGAGTGGCAGTCCATGCACTTGTTGAAATTCTGGGTGATGTTGTAGCCCTTGACGGTATGGGGAATCAGCGGCGGCTGTTTCTGGAAATTGCGCGGGATGATGTCCGAATCCCGCTCCGGCCGGAACATATCGACCTTCGATTCCTCTTCGATCGCCACGTCACCCCGCTCCGACAGCAGTTTTCCCTCGGCCCTCGCCAGACCGGCTCCCGACAGGAGCACGGCGGACGCCAGGGCCAGCGCTGTGATGAATCTCATGATTGCTTACCTCCGTTATCCGTCTGGACGCTCAGGCGCGAACGACCTTGACCGCGCATTTCTTGTAGTCGGTTTCTTTTGAAATCGGGCAGGTGGCATCCAGCGTCAGCTTGTTGACCAAGCGCCCGGCATCGAAGAAAGGAATGAAGACCAGGCCGCGCGGCGGCTTGTTGCGCCCGCGCGTTTCGACGCGCAACACGATTTCGCCGCGCCGCGAACTGACCTTGACCTCCATGCCGCGTTGCAGACCGCGCTGCTTGGCATCGTCGGGATGCATGAAGACGACGGCATCCGGGAAAGCCTTGTACAACTCGGGCACGCGCCGGGTCATCGAGCCGGTATGCCAATGCTCGAGGACGCGGCCGGTGGACAGCCAGAGGTCGTATTCCTTGTCCGGCGCTTCGGCGGGTGGCTGATAGGGCAGGGTGAAGAGCACCGCCTTGCCATCCTTGTGACCATAGAACCTGATGCCCTCGCCCTTGGGGACGTAGGGGTCGAAGCCTTCGCGGAAGCGCCACAGGGTTTCCTTGCCGTTGACCACCGGCCAGCGCAGGCCGCGCGTCTGGTGATACATGTCGAACGGCGCCAGATCGTGGCCGTGGCCGCGACCGAACGCGGCGTATTCCTCGAACAAGCCTTTCTGCACGTAGAAGCCGAAGTACTTGGCTTCGTCGTTGTCGAAACCCGGCTGCAACTCGGACAGCTTGTATTTGTCGACGACGCCGTTGGCGAAGAGCACGTCGAACAGCGTCTTGCCCTTGAGCTTCGGCTCCTTGGCGAGCAGATCGGCCGGCCAGACTTCCTCGACCTTGAAGCGCTTGGCGAATTCCATGACCTGCCAGAGGTCGGAACGGGCCTCGCCCGGCGCCTTGACCTGCTGCCGCCAGAACTGGGTACGGCGCTCGGCGTTGCCGTAGGCGCCTTCTTTCTCGACCCACATCGCGGTCGGCAACAGGAGGTCGGCGGCCATGCCGGAAATGGTCGGGTAAGGATCGGAGACGACGATGAAGTTCTCCGGCTTGCGCCAGCCGGGGAACATCTCCTCGTTGATGTTCGGGCCGGCCTGCATGTTGTTGTTGCATTGCTGCCAGTAGAAATTGACCTTGCCGTCCTTGAGCGCGCGCTGCATGGCGACGGCATGAAACCCGGGTTTGTCCGGGATGGTTCCTTCCGGCAGGCTCCACAACTTCTCGGCGGTCTTGCGGTGCTCGGGGTTGGTGACGACCAGGTCGGCCGGCAGGCGATGCGAGAAGGTGCCGACCTCGCGCGCCGTGCCGCAGGCCGACGGCTGGCCGGTCAGCGAGAACGGGCTGTTGCCCGGCTCGGAAATCTTGCCGACCAGGAGGTGGATGTTGTAGATGAGGTTGTTGGCCCAGGTGCCGCGCGTGTGCTGGTTGAAGCCCATGGTCCAGAACGAGGTGACCTTGATTTTCGGATCGGCGTACAGCTCGACCAAGGTCTTCAGGTCTTTCTCGGCCACGCCGGACAGCTTGGAAACTTTTTCCAGCGTGTAGTCGGCGACGAATTTCTTGTATTCCTCGAAGGTAATCGCCTCGGCTTTGCCCGGATCGCCCTTCGGCTTGCCGTCGGCGCCGGGATAGCCGTTGCTGGTGGCATCCTTCTCCAGCGCATGAGTCGGTCGCAGGCCATAGCCGATGTCGGTGGCGCTGTTCTTGTAATTGACGTGCCGGTCGATGAAATCCTGGCTCATCTTGCCGTTCTGGATGATGGCGTTGGCGATGTAGTTGAGGATCGCCAGATCCGTCTGCGGCTTGAAGATCATCGGGATGTCGGCCAGCTCGAAGGAGCGATGCTCGAAGGTCGACAGCACGGCGACCTTGACATCCTTGTTCGACAGCTTGCGGTCGGTCAGGCGGCTCCACAGGATCGGATGCATCTCGGCCATGTTCGATCCCCACAGCACGAAGGCGTCGGCATGCTCGATGTCGTCATAGCAGCCCATCGGCTCGTCGATGCCGAAGGTGCGCATGAAGCCGGCGACGGCCGAGGCCATGCAGTGACGGGCATTGGGGTCGAGGTTGTTGGTGCGCAGCCCGGCTTTCATGAACTTGGCGGCGGCGACGCCCTCCCAGATCGTCCACTGGCCCGAACCGAACATCGCCACGCCGTTCGGCCCCTTGTCCTTCAGCGTCGCCTTGACCTTCTCTTCCATGATGTCGAAGGCCTGTTTCCAGGTGATCGGCGTGAACTCGCCGTTCTTGTCGTACTGGCCGTTGCTCATGCGCAGCATCGGTGTTTTCAGGCGGTCGCTGCCGTACATGATCTTGGACAGGAAATAGCCCTTGATGCAGTTCAGGCCGCGGTTGACCGGCGCATCGGGATCGCCTTGCGTCGCCACGACGCGCCCGTCCTGGGCGCCGACCAGAACGCCGCAACCGGTGCCGCAGAAACGGCAGACCGCCTTGTCCCAACGGATGTCGTCCGCCGCCGCGAGCGCCTTGCCAGCCGGCAGGCCGGCCGCGGAAATGGCCGCTGCTGCGGCATTGGCCTTGATGAAATCCCGTCGATTGAGTTTCACGACTCTACCTCCTCGGTATCTGACTCTGTTTCGTCGTCGCTGTATTGATAAACCATGGCCACCGAGGCGACGCCGGGGATGCCATGCAAAGCCACGTAACGATCGGCGGCCGCCCGGGTATCGTCCTCCTCGAGCGTCACCACCACCTTGCCGGCTTCCGAGCGGGCGTGGATTTCCACGCCGGGCATGGCGCCGAGCAGGACGCAGGCCTCGTCAAGCCGCGCCGGGTCGACATACAAAATGACGCTCGATATGTTCATCAGGACTAATCCTTTGCGAAAGCCGTGGCGGACGACAACTGATGGGCTGCAATGTTCCTGCTGGCGCGGGCGGACGAACTTGATGCGCATCAAGCGAATACGACCGCTGGATAAACTTTAGCGCCAATGCTCCAATTGCACTAGTGCTTTGGGACTATTCACCCGGCAATTAAGCATTGAACATTCCCGCTGCGTCATTGCGTTACGTCGCAGCATCCATGCGGCTTGTGGATTCTGCGACTACGCTTCGCTCCGCGCAGAATGACAACACTTAATTGCCGGGCCAATAGCCAAGGCAGCGCCGCGCGATGGCGCACGCCAGCCGCTGCCGCCAAGGGATAGTCATTTGCTATACGGAAAATTTAGGCAATCAATTGGCACAATTACCCTGCCCGACCTTAATATGGCGCTGTTCCACTTGACCCACCCACCAACCCACAAGGAGCAACCCGCATGCCCATCATCAACAGCAAACTCAAGCCCTTCACCGCCCAAGCCTTCAAGAACGGCCAGTTCGTCTCCGTCTCCGACACCGATCTGAAGGGCAAGTGGTCCATCTTCTTCTTCTACCCGGCCGATTTCACCTTCGTCTGCCCGACCGAACTGGGCGACATGGCCGACCTGTACCCGGAATTTCAGAAGCTGGGCGTCGAGGTGTACTCGGTGTCGACCGACACCCACTTCACCCACAAGGCGTGGCACGACACCTCCGACACCATCAAGAAAATCAAATACACCATGGTCGGCGACCCGACCGGCACGATCACCCGCAATTTCGACGTGATGATCGAAGAAGCGGGCCTGGCGCTGCGCGGCACCTTCCTGGTCAATCCGGAAGGCGAGATCAAGGTTGCCGAGATTCATGACCTGGGCATTGGCCGCGACGCTTCCGAACTGCTGCGCAAGGTCAAGGCCGCCCAGTACGTCGCCACGCACCCCGGCGAAGTCTGCCCGGCCAAGTGGCAGGAAGGCGCGGCGACGCTGAAGCCGTCGCTCGATCTGGTCGGCAAGATCTGAGGCGGGTCTCCGGCTCCTGGCCGTTGGTCGAACGACCCGCGGCCAGCGTGTAGGGCGGGTCGTGACCCGCCGGTGCAAAATCAAATTTTGATGTTGAACCGGCGGGTTGCAAACCCGCCCTACGGTCGTTTGATTACCCGTTATATTTGCGATTCACTCAACAGGGGAAAACCATGCTCGACGACGCCATCAAGGAACAACTCAAGGCTTACCTGGAAAAGTTGCAGCGCCCGATCGAACTGGTCGCTTCGCTCGATGACAGCGCCAAGGCCGAGGAAATGCGCGGCCTGCTGAAGGATATCGCCGCCCTCTCGGACAAGGTCAACCTGCGCGAAAATGGCGACGCCGCCCGCCGTCCTTCATTCGCCATCGGTCTGCCCGGCGAAGCGCCGCGCATCCAGTTCGCCGGTCTGCCGCTGGGCCACGAATTCACTTCGCTGATCCTCGCCCTGCTGCAGACCGGCGGCCATCCGCCCAAGGTCGAGCCGGCGGTGATCGAGCAGATCAGGAATCTGCCGGGCGGCATCGACGCCGAAATCTTCATCTCGCTCTCCTGCCACAACTGCCCGGATGTCGTGCAGGCGTTCAACCTGCTGGCCGTGCTCAATCCCGGCGTCACCTGCACCATGATCGACGGCGCGCTGTTTCAGGATGAAGTCGGGGCGCGGCAGATCATGGCCGTGCCGACCATCTACCTGAACGGCAAGGAATTCGGCCAGGGCCGGATGAGCGTCGAGGAAATCCTCGCCAGACTCGACACCGGCGCCGCCGCGCGCGCCGCACAAGAGCTTGCCGCGAAAGAGCCGTTCGACGTGCTGGTCGTCGGCGGCGGCCCGGCGGGCGCGGCGGCGGCCATCTACGCGGCGCGCAAGGGCATCCGCACCGGCATCGTCGCCGAGCGCTTCGGCGGCCAGGTGCTGGACACGCTGGCCATCGAAAACTTCATTTCGGTCAAGGAAACCGAAGGGCCGAAGCTGGTCGCCGCGCTGGAAGAACACGTCAAACACTATGCGGTCGATGTGATGACCCTGCAACGCGCCACCCGCCTGGCGCCGGGCGAACTGATTGAAATCGGCCTGGAAAGCGGCGCGACGCTCAAAGCCAGGTCCGTCATCCTCGCCACCGGCGCCCGCTGGCGCGAAATGAACGTGCCCGGCGAAAAGGACTACAAGGCCAAGGGCGTCTGCTTCTGCCCGCACTGCGACGGCCCGCTGTTCAAGGGCAAGCGCGTGGCGGTGATCGGCGGCGGCAATTCCGGCGTCGAGGCGGCCATCGACCTGGCCGGCATCGTCGGTCACGTCACCCTGTTTGAATTCCTCGACACCCTGCGCGCCGACGCCGTGTTGCAGAAGAAGCTCTACAGCCTGCCCAATGTCACGGTCATCAAATCGGCGCAGACCACCGAAGTCACCGGCGACGGCCAGAAGGTCAACGGCCTGACTTACCAGGATCGCGTCAGCGGCGAAATCCGCCATGTCGAACTGGAAGGCATCTTCGTGCAGATCGGCCTGTTGCCGAACACCGACTGGCTCAAGGGCGCGCTCGAACTATCGCGCGGCGAAATTCAAATCGACGCCAGAGGCCAAACCTCGCTGCCCGGCGTATTCGCCGCCGGCGACTGCGCAACGACGCCCTACAAGCAGATCATCATCGCCATGGGTTCCGGCGCCACCGCCGCGCTCTCGGCCTTCGACCACCTGATCCGCAGTTCGGCGCCGGCCTGAAGCAGAGCGCCGGGCGGACGTTCGCCGTTTGGCGGGCGTCCGCTGTTGCGTTACCATCATCGGTTTTTCAGCCGCGCCATCGCCATGCTGTTTGCCTTTCCGCCCGCGCCGCTTGCCGCATGTTGAGCACCCTCTACAGTCTGCCGGCCGTCGTTTTGCTCTGGCTGCTCCATTTTTTGCCCCTGCCTCTGCTTGCCGTCATCGGCAGCGGTTTGGGCCGGCTGTTGATGCCGTTCAGCCGCAAGCGCCGGGCCGTCGTCGCCCTCAATCTGGCCTGGTGCTTTCCCGAACTTGACGAAGCGGCGCGGCGCGATCTGGCCCGCCGCCATTTCGCCGCTCTTGGTCGCAGCTTTCTCGAACACGGCCTCATCTGGTGGGGTAGCCGCCGACGCCTGGAAAAACTGGTTCATTTTGAAGGCGAACAACACCTGCAAGAACAACTGGCCGCCGGTCGCCCGGTGATTTTGCTTGCCCCGCATTTCGTCGGCCTCGACGCCGGCGGCGGCGCGCTGGGGATGCGCTACGACTGTGTTTCGATCTACGCCAAGCAAAGCAATCCGCTGATCGACCGCCTACTACTGCGCGGCCGCCACCGCTTTGGCAATCAGCAATTGCTGTCGCGCCAGGACGGCGTGCGCGCCACCGTCAAGGCGATGAAGTCGGGGCGGCCCTTTTACTACCTGCCCGACCTCAATGCCCGCCGCCGCGATGCCGTGTTCGTGCCCTTCTTCGGCGTCCCGGCCGCCACCATCTCGGGACTGCCCCGGCTGGCCCGCGTCGCCAACGCCGCCGTGCTGCCTTGCGTCACCCGCATGCTGCCGGGCGGGGCCGGTTACCGGGTCGAGATCGGCGCACCGTGGACCGACTATCCGACCGACGACGTGGTCGCCGATACCGCCCGCATGAATGCCTGGCTCGAAGGCGTGGTGCGCACCATGCCCGAGCAGTATTACTGGGTGCATCGCCGCTTCAAGACCCGGCCGCCCGGCGAAGCCAGGCCGTATTGAAAACTTCGTCCCCGGCGAGCCGGGTATACTTTCGCCTTTGGCGACCCACACGAAAAGAAATCCACCTTGGCCCTGACGATTCTTGGACTTTCCGGCGCCCTGACGCACGATCCGTCGGCCGCCCTCTACATCGACGGCAAGCTGGTTGCCGCCGCCGAAGAGGAGCGCTTCGTCCGCGACAAGCACGCCAAAGGCCGCATGCCCTACGAGTCGGCGCGCTTTTGCCTGGATTTCGCCGGCATCCAGCCCAAGGACGTTAGCGCCGTCGCCATTCCCTTGGCCCCGATCAGCCTCGCCGACAGAGC
>WQUQ01000250.1 GCA_009782025.1 Desulfobulbus sp.
TGCCTCAAGATGGCGACGGGCACGGGCAAGACCTGGGTGTTGCAAGCCTTGATGATCTGGCAGTTGCTGAACAAAACGGCCTTGCTGGCGGAAGGGCTGGATGACGACCGATTCACGCGCCATTTTCTCGTCGTCGCGCCGGGGCTGATCGTTTATGACCGCCTGCTCGATGCCCTGCGCGGCAAGTTGAAAAATGGCCTGCGCGATTTTTCGACATCGGACGTGGCGCGGTTCGCCGAGTTGTTCATCCCGGAACCGTACCGCAAACTGGTATTCGGCTTTGTCCAGGGCAATGTCTGCGAGAAGCAGGAAATTGGCTTGAAGGCCACCGGCAATGGCCTGATCGCCATTGCCAACTGGCATGTGTTGGCCGGCGAGGACGAGGAAGGGGCCGAACCGGAGGATGAAATGACGGCCCCGGCAAGCGGCGAGGCATTGGCTGATCCGCAGGCGGTCATCGCCGATCTGCTGCCCCTCTCACCGGGCAAGAGCGCGGGCAATGCGCTGGATATGCTGGACAAGCGGTATGCGCGCGGCGGCGTGCTGGATTATCTGGCTGGCTTGCCGTCCTTGATGGCCTTCAACGACGAGGCGCATCACATTCACGAGGTGAAGGCGGGGGGCGAGGCGAGCGAGGTGGAATGGCAAAAAAGCCTCTCGCGCATTGCCGCGAGCAAGGGCCGGCGTTTCGTGCAGGTGGATTTTTCCGCCACGCCCTACAACGATGTGGGCGGCGGCAAGAATAAAAGCCCCCACGCTCGCAAAGACGGCTCGCTGCCCCCCGAGGGGGCGGCTTTTGCCTTGGGGCTGCCCGGCGGCAAAAGGCGCAAGGTATTTTTCCCGCACATCATCGTGGATTTCGACTTGAAGCGCGCGATGAGGGCGGGGCTGGTGAAATCCCTGGTGCTGGATCGGCGCAAGGAGCTTGGCGCCTTGCCGCTGGAATTCAAGGCCGAGCGCGACGCGGACGGCAATCCGATGCTCGGCGAAGGCCAGCGCGTGATGCTGCGCGCCGGGCTGCACAAGCTGAAAAAACTGGAAGCCGACTTCGCCACGATAGACCCCAACCGCCATCCGAAGATGCTGGTGGTGTGCGAGGACACCAGCGTCTCGCCCTTGGTCGTGCAATTTTTGCGTGATGAGGGATTGGGCGATGACGAGGTGATGAGCATCGACTCCGGCAAAAAGGCGGAGTTGGGCGAGAAGGATTGGGCGGCGGTGCGCGAACGCTTGTTCGATGTGGATCGCCATGCGACGCCGCGCGTGATTGTCAGCGTCTTGATGCTGCGCGAGGGTTTCGACGTGAACAATATTTGCGTGATCGTGCCGCTGCGCGCCAGCCAGGCGCAAATTCTGCTGGAACAGACCATCGGCCGGGGCTTGCGCCTGATGTGGCGCGATGAGGAATACGACGACAGCAAGCGGGAAAACCGCGAGCGCATCGATGCCGGGCAGGAGCCGAGCAGCCTGATCGACATTCTTTCCATCATCGAGCACCCGGCGTTTCAGTCGTTTTACGATGAGTTGATGGAGGAAGGCTTGGCCGGCGTCAGCACCGAGGAGAGCGACGCCACCGGCGGCGCGGGCGACTTGATCCGGGTCGGTCTGCGCGAGGGCTTCGAGGCGTTCGACTTTGCCCTGCCGTTCATCCTGCGCGAAGCCGAGGAATACGTGGAACATGGAGCGCCGCCGCTGGAGAGCCTGCCGCCTTTCACGAAACTGGGGCGGGACGAACTGGCCGCCATGCTGGGCAAGGGCGACACCTTCGTCTCACAGGATTTGCAGAGCGCCACCTTGTTCGGCGATTACCGCGTGGCGGGCGCGGTGATGAACGTGGGCGGCTACAACGACTATCTGGCGCGCCTCACAAGGCGCATCGGCCAGGCCCTGAGCAGCCCGCTGCCGAAAACCGGAAAAATCGCCACGCATCACGCGACGCCCTACATGCAGATGAATACGGCGGAACTGACGGGCTGGATCGATGCCTATATCCGCCAGCGTCTGTTCGCCGCGCCTTTCGATCCGCTGGATGACGAGAACTGGCGTTTGTTACTGCTGGGGCCGGTGGTCGATCACATCACCCAGGTGTTCGCGCTGGCGCTGATCGAAAACGAGCAGAAGCCGATCGAGGGCGAAATCGAGGTGCGGCATCGCCGTCTATCCGAAGTGGATGGCCTGACCCTGCGCGAGAGCCATTCGCTGCCGGTAGCCAAGTGCATCTACGAGCGTTTGCCGTTCCCGGCGAAAAATGGCGGGCTGGAACGCGCGTTCATCGAATGGGCGCAAAGCGATGCCAGCGTGGCGGCGTTCTGCAAGATCAGCGAGACGCGCCACGATTTCGCGCGCTTGCGTTACGTGAAGGAAGACGGTCTGCCCGCTTTCTACTCGCCGGATTTCCTGGTGCGCGCCGAGGCGGCGGTCTATCTGGTCGAAACCAAGGCGCAACAGCAGACGACGCACCCGAACGTGCAACGCAAACTGAAGGCGGCCCATGCCTGGTGCGAGCGCATCAATACGCTGCCCGCAGCCATGCGCGACGATTGCTGCTGGCGTTACGCCCTGGTCGGCGAAGCGCTGTTTTACGAATGGCGCGGCAAGGGCGCTCGCTTACCCGAGTTGCTTGATTTCGCCAGAGTGAGGCCGCAGCTTGGCAATCAGGCGCAGGGGAAACTGGATTTCACCTGAACGCGATCAAATCCGGGGAAAACTGCGCGGCAGCATGCCGGCCAGGGTTTGCAGAATCTGTAATTCCATTTCCATTTCAATCGTTAAGTTATTGAGATAGCCCGTCATTCCGCGCGTAGTCGCGGAATCCATACGCAACCTGGATTCTGCGACTACGCTTCGCTACGCGCAGAATGACGATGGGCGCTATTGTTGTCGTCTTGAAGTAAAAATCGAATAAGCGGCGGCGTTCGCCGGTCTTGCCAGCCATGATCGTCCTTCCCCCAATATGGTCGGCGGATTATAGACGGTCGCAATGCCGGGGCAAGTCGAGAACGGAGCGAATCTTGACGTCGACGCAAGGCGAACGGCGCAAGCCAGCGCTCACCAACACGGTACGCATGCCGAGTTTCTTGGCGGCGACCAGATTGCCGACGCTGTCCTCGACCATGATGCAGCGCTTCGGGTCGAGGCGCTCGGCCCGGAGCAGGGCGCGAAATCCAGCCAGTTGCGGCTTGGGCCGATAATTCAGGCTCTCGATGGCATACAGCGCGTCAAAACAGCGTTCCAGCCCGGTGAGGCGCAGCACCGCCTCGGCATAGTGGCGCGGTGCGTTGGAAAAGACGATGCGCCGCCCCGGCAGGCGGCGCAGCGCGTGCCGTAGCGGCTTCTCGAACACGATCATGCGTTGCAGGTCGGGGAACTGGTGCGTCTCGCGCAGGAAGTGCCGCGGGTCGGTGCCGTGGTGGCGCATCATACCGAGCAGGGTCGCGCCGTAGCGCGCCCAGTACTCCTGGCGGATGCGACTGGCCTCCCCGGCATCGACGCCCAGATGGCGCTCGATATAGGCGCGCATCGAGCGGTTGATGTGGGGAAAGATGTGCGGGGTCGCGTCGTGCAGCGTGTTGTCGAGATCGAACAACCAGGTGCGCCCGGCGCGCATGGTTAGGACGATTTAATCATCGTGCCGACGCCGTGGTCGGTCAGGATTTCCAGCAACAGCGCGTGCTCGACGCGGCCGTCGATGATATGCACGCCCTTGACGCCGTTCCTCGCCGCATCGAGCGCCGAGCCGATTTTCGGCAGCATGCCGCCGGACAGCGTGCCGTCGGCCACCATGTCGTCGATCTGGCCGGGCGTGATGCCGGTAATCAGCTTGCCTGCCTTGTCCAGCACGCCCGGCGTGTTGGTCAGCAGCACCAGTTTTTCCGCCTTCAG
>WQUQ01000251.1 GCA_009782025.1 Desulfobulbus sp.
CACGAAGTGCCGCGGCAATCCATCCGCTGCCTGGATTGCTGCGGGGCTACGCCCCTCGCAATGACGTGTCTTCGTTCAATACTTGATTGCCGGGTGAATAACCCCCATAACTATGCTCCGCCCCCGGATAGCTGCCGTCCTTGACGGCGGCGACGGCGCGGGCGGCGGCGGCGGCGATGTTGCCGCCCTCGGCCATGAAATTCCTGACGAACTTGGCCTTCTTGCCCGGCGGGATGTCGAAGGCATCATGGACGACCATGACCTGACCGGAACAGTCGCGCCCGGCGCCGATACCGATGGTGATGATCGACAGCGCCGCCGTGACTTCAGCCGCCAGCGGGGCGGGAATGGCTTCCAGCACGAGCATCGTCGCGCCAGCCTGTTGCAGCGCCAGCGCGTCATCCTTGAGGCGCTGGGCGGCGGCCTCGCCCTTGCCTTGCACCTTGTAGCCGCCCAGCGCGTGCACCGATTGCGGCGTCAGGCCAATATGGCCGCAGACCGGAATCCCCCGGCGCACCAGAAATTCGACGGTGGCGGCCATTTCGCGGCCGCCTTCGAGCTTGACCATCTGCGCGCCGGCGGCCATCAGCGTCACGGCGTTGCGGAAGGCCAGTTCCGGCGATTCCTGGAAGCTGCCGAAGGGCATGTCGGCGAGGATGAAGGGGCGCTCCGAGCCGCGCTTGACGGCGGCGGTGTGGTAGGCGATGTCGGCCACGGTGACCGGCAGGGTGGTGTCGTGGCCCTGGATGACGTTGCCCAGCGAGTCGCCGATCAGCAGCGTCTCGACGCCCGCGCCGTCGAGCAGGCGGGCGAAGCTCGCGTCGTAGCAGGTGAACATGACGATCTTTTCGCCGGCCTGATGCAGCCTGGCGAGGTCGGCCTGGGTCAGGCGGCGGGTGATGGTTTGTGCGGACATGGATCAGCTTCGAAAGACGAAATAAACGGCGCCAAGAATACACAGGGCGGCCCACAGGTAATCCAGTTTGAGCGGCTGGCCCATGTAAAAAATGACGAAGGGCACGAACACCGTCAGGGTGATGACTTCTTGCAGGATTTTCAGTTGCGCCAGCGACAGCGCGGTGTAGCCGATGCGGTTGGCCGGCACTTGAATCAGATACTCGAACAGCGCGATACCCCAGGAGATCAGCGCCGCGATCCACCACGGCTTGTCGTTGAGGCGCTTGAGGTGGGCATACCAGGCGAAGGTCATGAAGATGTTCGACAGCGCCAGCAGCGTCGCTGTCTGCCAGATGACCGGAATTTTGTTGCCGAACAGGGTCATCGACCGTCCTGGCGCTCAAACGCCGTGGTCGCGGAACCAGTCGAGCATCCGCTGCCAGCCGTCGACCGCCTCCGCCGGGTGGTAGCTGGGCCGGTAGTCGGCGTGGAAGGCATGCGGCGCGTTGGGATAAACCTGGATTTGCGAAACCTGGGCGGCGGCGCTGCCGGTTTTCAGCCGCGTCCGCATGTCATCCACGGTCGCCAGGGGAATGCCGGAATCCAGCCCGCCGTACAGGCCGAGCACCGGCGCTTGCAATTCGCCGGCCAGATCGAGCGGCTGCCGGGGCGTGAGGTCATTGGCTTCGCCGACCAGCCGGCCATACCAGGCGACGCCGGCCTTGAGCCGCGGGTTGTGGGCGGCATACAGCCAGGTGATGCGCCCGCCCCAGCAGAAGCCGGTGATGGCCAGGCGGGCGGCGTCGCCGCCGTTGGCGACGGCCCAGATGGCGCAGGCGTCGAGATCGTTGATGACCTGGGCATCGGGCGTCTTGCCGACGATCCGGGTCATGATTTCGGGAATGCTGTCGATGCCGCGCGGATCGCCCTGGCGGGCGAACAGTTCCGGCGCGATGGCCAGATAGCCGAGCTTGGCCAGGCGGCGGCAGACGTCGCGGATGTATTCATGCACGGCGAATATTTCGGAAACCACCAGCACCACCGGCGGCTTGGCCGCATCCTGCGGCTGGGCGCGGTAGGCGACCATGTCGCCGTCCTTGACCGGAATCCTGACCTCGCCGGCGATGAGGCCGTCTGCGCCGGTATGGATCGCCGTCTGCGCTGTCACCGGCTGCACGGCCAGCGCAAAACCGACGCCCAGACTGGCAGCCAGGAAGTCGCGGCGGTCGAAGGTCCGGGCGGGAACGAGAGTGTCGGGTGCGGCAGCGCTGGGCATCGCGGTTTTCTCCTGACGGTTGCAGTGGGCGGTGAGTTTAACGCGGATCGCCTCCCGCTTGCCGGCGGCTGGCGGGCAAAAAAATTTCCGCCGGACGGGAACATCGTGCCAGAATGAATGACCAATCCATATCCCGGCCGCAGGATACCGGGCGGGGCTGGCGCTCATGACAAAGATTCACAGGAGGCGGCATCATGGATTTTCTGATCGTTCTGGCATCGCTTTGTTTCCTGATGTTCGTGGCCTATCGCGGCTACAGCGTCATCCTCTTTGCCCCGATCGCTGCCATGGGGGCCGTGCTGCTGATTGATCCGGGAATGGTCGCCCCCATGTTCACCGGTTTGTTCATGGCGAAGATGGTGGATTTCGCCAAAAACTATTTTCCGGTCTTTCTGCTGGGTGCGGTGTTTGGCAAGGTCATCGAGTTATCCGGCTTTTCCAAATCCATCGTTGTCTGGGTGATCGGCCTGATCGGCCGCGAGCGGGCCATGCTGGCGATCGTGCTGGTCTGCGCCATCCTCACTTACGGCGGCATTTCGCTGTTTGTCGTGGTCTTTGCCGTCTATCCTTTTGCCGCTGAAATGTTCCGTCAGGGCGACATCCCCAAGCGGCTGATTCCCGGCACCATTGCCTTGGGGGCGTTCACCGTCACGATGGATGCGCTGCCGGGCACGCCGCAGATTCAGAACATCATCCCGACCACCTTCTTCAAGACCAACATCTACGCCGCGCCCTGGCTGGGCATCATCGGCAGCGTGTTCATCATCGTCGTCGGCCTCGCCTACCTCGAATGGCAACGCCGCAAGGCGCTGGCGCGGCAAGAAGGCTACGGCGCCAACCTGATCAACGAACCGGAACCTTTCGAGCACGAAAAGCTGGCCCATCCGCTGATCGCCATCCTGCCGCTCATCATGGTCGGGGTGATGAACAAGGTGTTCACGGTGGTCATCCCGATGTTTTATGGCGAAACCGCTTCTTTCATTCCGGCGGTGATCGGCAACCCGGCGCCGGTGGTGGTGCAGATCGACAAGATCGTCGCCATCTGGGCCGTCATCGGAGCGCTGCTGACCGGCATTGCCACGGTTTTCATCTTTGCCTGGCGGACGGTCGTTGCCAAGTTTGCCGAAGGCAGTAAAACGGCCATTGCGGGCGCTTTGCTGGCGACGATGAATACCGCGTCGGAATACGGATTCGGCGGGGTGATCGCTGCTTTGCCCGGCTTTCTGGTGCTGGCCAATGCCTTGGGGGCGATCCCCAATCCGTTGATCAAGCAGGCGGTCACGGTGTCGGCGCTGGCCGGCATCACCGGCTCGGCCTCGGGCGGCATGAGTATTGCGCTGGCGGCCATGGCCAACACCTTCATCGAAAACGCCAATGCGGCGGGCATTCCGCTCGAAGTGCTGCACCGCGTCGCGGCGATGGCTTCCGGCGGTATGGACACGCTGCCGCACAACGGCGCGGTCATTACCTTGTTGGCCGTCACCGGCCTGACGCATCGGCAGTCTTACAAGGACATCTTCGTCATCACCTGCATCAAGACGCTGGCGGTTTTTGTCATCATCGGCGTCTATTACGCAACCGGCATCGTCTGACCCGCAAGACTGGCTTATTCCATTTCTATTTCAATGCGATAACCGCAGCCGTCGTCATTCTGCGCGTAGCGAAGCGTAGTCGCAGAATCCAGACGCTGCGTGGATTCCGCGACTAC
>WQUQ01000252.1 GCA_009782025.1 Desulfobulbus sp.
GGCGGCGCGCGCAACGTCACCTACGAAGGCATGCGCTGCCAGACGCGCGAGTGGCGCGTCTATGCCTCGGGGCGTGCCGACGGCAGTTGGTCCAAGGCGCGCCGCGCCGAGTGGCTGCCGATCCGTGACGAGGCGGTCAATCGCTATCACGCGGCCTTGTTCCTCGATTACTTCTGCGTCGGCGGCAACATCGTCGATGACGCCGATACGGCCAGGAAGGCGCTGCGCCGCGCTGGGCGGTAAACCGCTGAACTCCCGCCAGGACGGGCGCAAACCATGCGCCGAACTTGTCCGGCTCGCAGCAAATCGGCGAAAATCCAAGGTTCTACGCGGCTTGCCGCGGCCATCCCTTTCCTCAAGGATTTTTCATGTCCACCAGCGAACAGCAAGCCCCGATCCAGCAGGACGAAAACCACATCATCGCCGAACGCCGCGCCAAGCTCGGCGAATGGCGCAAAACGGGCCGGGCTTTCCCCAACGATTTTCAGCGCGAGAATACCGCCGCCCGGCTGCACGAGGGCTACGGCGAAAAATCCGCCGAAGAACTCGCCGGCCTGCCGGTTGAAGTCAAGGTGGCCGGCCGGATGATGTTGAAGCGGGTGATGGGCAAGGCGTCGTTCGCCACCGTGCAGGATCTGTCGGGCCGCATCCAGATTTACGTCGCCCGCGACCAGGTGGGCGAGGAGGCTTACGCGGCCTTCAAGGGCTGGGATCTGGGCGACATTCTCGGCGTGGTCGGCACGCTGATGAAAACCAGGACCGGCGAATTGTCCATTCATGCCGCCGAGATCCGCCTCTTGACCAAATCCCTGCGCCCGCTGCCGGACAAGTTTCACGGCCTGGCCGATCAGGAATTGAAGTACCGCCAGCGTTACGTCGATCTCATCATGAACGAGGAGACGCGGTATACCTTCCGCGCCCGCTCGGCCATCGTCGCCTCGATCCGCAATTACATGTGCGGCCACGGCTTCATGGAAGTCGAAACGCCGATGATGCACCCGATCCCCGGCGGCGCGTCGGCGCGGCCCTTCGTCACCCATCACAATGCGCTCGACATGCGGCAGTACCTGCGCATTGCCCCGGAGTTGTACCTGAAGCGCCTGGTCGTCGGCGGTTTCGAGAAAGTGTTCGAGATCAACCGCAATTTCCGCAACGAAGGCTTGAGTCCGCGCCACAACCCGGAATTCACGATGATGGAATTCTACGAAGCCTACGCGAATTACCACACGCTGATGGATTTCACGGAAGGGCTGCTGCGCCACGCCGCGCGCGAGGCGCTGGGCAAGGAGGTATTCCACTACCAGGGGCGCGAACTGGATTTGTCCCGGCCCTTCCGCCGCCTGACCATCAATCAGGCCATCCAGCGCCAGCATCCCGAATTCACCGACGCGCAATTGGCCGACGCCGGCTGGCTCAAGGGCAAGATTCAGGCGTTTGGCGAGAAGGTCAAGCCGGGCGGCCTCGGCAGCCTGCAACTCCAGTTATTTGAAGCCTGCGCCGAGGCCCAGTGCTGGGAGCCGACCTTCATCATCGACTATCCCGTCGAAGTCTCGCCGCTGGCCCGCGCTTCCGACAGCAACCCGGAAATCACCGAGCGCTTCGAGCTATTCATTGTCGGCCGCGAGATTGCCAACGGATTTTCCGAACTCAACGACGCCGAGGACCAGGCCGCCCGCTTCCTGGAACAGGCCAAGGCCAAGGATGCCGGCGACGAGGAGGCGATGTATTACGACGCCGACTTCATCCGCGCCCTCGAATACGGCCTGCCGCCGACCGGGGGCTGCGGTATCGGCATCGACCGCCTCATCATGCTGCTGACCGACTCGCCGGCCATCCGCGATGTCATTCTGTTTCCGCAGATGCGCCCCGAACAGGCTGCCGGGTAAACGCGAAAAAGCCCGGCTTGCCGGGCTTTTTTTTTCATACAGACCTGTTCGCGGGCTTATTCAGCCGGGCGAATATTGGCCGCCTGCTTGCCCTTCGGGCCGGTGACGATGTCGAAGGTGACTTTCTGGTTTTCGGTCAGGGTCTTGAAGCCCGAACCTTGAATCGCCGAGAAGTGGGCGAAGAGATCTTCACCGCCTTCGGCCGGAGAAATGAAACCGAAACCCTTGGCGTCGTTGAACCATTTGACAGTGCCGTTTGCCATTTGCATGCATCCTTGGAAAAGATTGAAAAACACGAGAACCAAGACCGAGGAGCTGACAAACCGATAACGGTACGGAAACAACACACTGCCTGGAAACCCGAGGCTCGGAGTATGACCCAGGTCGGCCAGAACGCCAAGCCCTTTTCCCGTCCTTTTCCCGTCCTTTCCCCGCGAACCGGGGAAGACGGGGCAAGGGGATGCGCGTTTGCAACCGGTTCAGTTGACTCGTCGTACCTGCGCGCCGAGGCGGGCCAGTTTTTCCTCGATGCGCTCGTAGCCGCGATCGAGGTGGTAGATGCGGTCGATCAGCGTTTCGCCCTCGGCGACGAGGCCGGCGATGACCAGCGAGGCCGAGGCGCGCAGGTCGGTGGCCATGACCGTCGCGCCTTCCAGCCGGTCGACGCCGCGCACGATCGCGTTGTTGCCTTCGATCTGGATGTTGGCGCCGAGCCGCATCAGTTCGTTGGCGTGCATGAAGCGGTTCTCGAAAATGGTTTCGCGGATGGTGGCGACGCCGTCGGCGACGCAGTTGATGGCCATGAACTGCGCCTGCATGTCGGTCGGGAAGGCCGGGTAGGGCGCGGTGCGCAGGCTGACGGCCTGCAAGCGCCGGGGGGCCTTGAGGCGGATGGCCTCGCGCTCGACGGTGATGTCGCAGCCGGCGTCCATCAGTTTGTCGACGACGGTATCGAGATAGGCGGCCGAGGTTTTCAGGAGGCGCACGTCGCCGCCGGTGATCGCCGCCGCGCACAGGTAGGTGCCGGTTTCGATGCGGTCGGGCATGATGGCGTGCGTCGCGCCGTGCAGCTTGGCGACGCCCTGGATGCGGATGATGGCGGTGCCGGCCCCGGAAATGCGCGCCCCCATGCTGATGAGGCAGTTGGCGAGATCGACCACTTCCGGCTCGCGGGCGGCGTTTTCGATGATCGTCTCGCCCTCGGCCAGACAGGCGGCCATCATCAGGTTTTCGGTGCCGGTCACGGTGACCATGTCGGTGCAGATGCGCGCGCCTTTGAGGCGCCTGGCGGTGGCGTGGACGTAGCCCTGCTCGACCTTGATGTCGGCGCCCATCGCCTGCAAGCCCTTGATGTGCTGATCGACCGGCCGGGCGCCGATGGCGCAGCCGCCCGGCAGCGAGACGCGGGCCTCGCCGCCGCGGGCGAGCAGCGGGCCGAGGACGAGAATCGAGGCGCGCATGGTCTTGACCCGCTCGTAGGAGGCGACCGGATTGTTCAGGCCGCTGCCGTCGAGAATGAGGCCGTCGGCTTCCAGGGTGACGCCGACGCCCATTTCGCCCAGGAGACGCAGCATGGTCGAAATGTCGTTGAGATGCGGCACATTGGTCAGGCGCAACGGCTCGGCGCTGAGCAGTGAAGCGCAGAGAATCGGCAGCGCGGCGTTCTTGGCGCCGGAGATGGCGACTTCGCCGGAGAGCCGCGCGCCGCCCTGGAGCAAGAGTTTATCCACGCTGGGCGCTCCATTCTTCCGGGGTCAGGGTCTTGAAGGACAGGGCGTGCAGTTCGCCGCTGTCGAGCTTCTCCTTGAGGGTTTGATGGACGCGCTGCTGGCGCTGCACGCGGTTCTTGCCGGCGAATTCGGCGCTGACGACGAGGGCGGCGAAATGCTGGCCGTCGCCGTCGAGTTCGAGATGCTCGCAAGCCATCCCGGCCCGGATGAGTTGCTTGATTTGCTCGGGGTGCATCATGGGTTTTTAACCTCGGAGTTTCCAGCCGCGCCGGAGCAGTTCCAGCGTCAGCAGGGTGACGCCGGCGAAGCAGGCAAAGACGACGGCGAAACTGTGCACCGGCGAGATGTCGGAGACACCGAAAAAGCCGTAGCGGAAGCCGTCGATCATGTAAAAAACGGGATTGTAGTGCGACACGCCCTGCCAGAAAGCGGGCAGCGAGTGGATCGAGTAAAAGACGCCGGAGAGCATGGTCAGCGGCATGATGAGAAAGTTCTGAAAGGCCGCCAGTTGGTCGAATTTCTCGGCCCAGATGCCGGCGATCATGCCCAGCGCGCCGAACAGCGAGCCGCTCAAGAGGGCGAAAGCGATGATCCACCCCGGCGCGACTGCTTGCAGATCGGCGAACCCGGCGGTGACCAGCAAGACGCCGACGCCGACCATCAGCCCGCGCAACAGGGCCGCCAGCACGTAGGCGGCGAAAAAAGCGCCGTAAGAAATCGGCGGCAGCAGCACGAACACGATGGAGCCGGTGATCTTGGCCTGGATCAGGCTCGACGAGGAATTGGCGAAGGCGTTTTGCACCACCTGCATCATGACCAGACCGGGAATCAGGAAGCTGCCGTAAGAGAGGCCATGCACCCGGACATGGGCGTCGAGCACATGGTTGAAAATCAGCAGATAGAGCAGCGCCGTCAGCACCGGGGCCGCCACGGTCTGGAAGGCGACCTTCCAGAAGCGCAGCACTTCTTTTTCAAACAGGGTCCAGAAGCCGATCATGCGTGCATCGTCTTGATAAAAATGTCTTCGAGCGACGCCCCCGGATACCCGGCCAGCAGGTTGGCCGTGGTGTCGAGCGCCACCACTCGCCCCTGCTTCATCAGCGCGATGCGTTTGCACAGCGCCTCGGCTTCTTCCAGATAGTGCGTGGTCAGGACGATGGTATGGCCCTCGGCATTGAGGCGGCGGATGAATTGCCACAGTCCCTGGCGCAATTCGACGTCGACGCCGGCGGTCGGCTCGTCGAGGACGATCACCGGCGGCTTGTGCACCAGCGCCTGCGCCACCAGCACGCGGCGCTTCATGCCGCCCGACAGACGCCGCATGTTGGTCTCGGCCTTGGCGGTCAGATCGAGATTGGCGAGGATTTCGTCGATCCAGTCGTCATTGCCGCGTATGCCGAAATAGCCGGACTGGATGCGCAGCGTCTCGCGCACGCTGAAAAAGGGGTCGAAAACCAGCTCCTGCGGCACCACGCCGAGCAGCCGGCGGGCGGCGCGGAAATCGCTGACGACATCGTGGCCCATGACCTTCAGCACGCCGGAATCGGGGCGAACCAGGCCGGCCAGCGTCGAGATCAGGGTCGTTTTGCCCGCCCCGTTCGGCCCCAGCAGGCCGAAAAACTCGCCCTCGCCGATGTCGAGCGAGACGCCGGCCAGCGCTTGCAGCGCGCCGAAACGCTTGACGACGTCAATAATGGAAACCGCGGCGGTCATGAAACGCCGCTCAGGCGAGCGGCAGCAATTCGGTCACGCCGTACAGTTCGGCCAGCGACAGGACGCCGGGCGGAATGTGCGCGAAACGGATGGTCGCCTGCGCGGCCGATGCGCTGCGCAGCCAGCCGAACATGACGACGAGGGCCGAGGAATCGGCTTCGCCGGCCTGGGAAAAATCGAAAATCTGTTCGCCCGCCCGCAGGGCGGCGCGGCCCGCGTCGAGCAGGCCGCGGGCATTGGCCATCAACAGCGGCGCCTTGACCAGCAGCCGCTCTGCGTCGCGCTCGATCATTTCTTGGCCTGGGCCTGGCCGGCTTCCAGCGAGCGGTTCTTGGCCGAGATCGAGGCGATCAGGCCGTCGATGCCGCCGCTGCGCACTTCCTGGGCGAACTGGTCGCGGTAATTGGTGACCAGACTGATGCCGGCAACCGTCACGTCATACACCTTCCAGGCGCCGCCGTCCTTGCGCTCCAGGCTGTAATCGAGGCCGATCGGCTTGGCGCCCGGCTGCTGGATCTCGGTGCGAACCAGCACATCGGTATCCTCGGGCTTCATCCTGAACGGCTTGTAGACGACCTTCTGGTTGCGGTAACTGGTCAGGGCGTTGGCATAAGTCCGCACCAGCAGCGTCTTGAACTGCTCGGCCAGTTGCTGCTGCTGCTGCGGGCTGGCCTTGCGCCAGTCCTTGCCGACCGCCAGCGCCGTCATGCGCGTGAAGTTGAAATGCGGCAGCACCTTCTGGTCCACCATCTCGATGATCCTGGCGGTGTTGCCATTCTGGATGTCGCGGTCTTTCTGGACGATGTCGAGCACTTCGTCGGTGACCTGCTGCACCAGTTCGTTCGGCGCCTGCTCGGCGAGGACCGGCAGGGCGAAACAGGCGGCGGCGATAAAGGCGAGAAGTTTTTTCATGATCGGCAGGGGCATGGGTATGGGTATGGGAAATCAGTCATCGTCGTCCAGCCGCGGCGGACGACCGTCGAAAATCAGATTGCGCCGCCGTTGCAGGTAGGCGTCGCGGATGTAGCTGTAGCGGTCGAACGCCGCCTCGTCGATGATCCTGTCCGCCGGCAGCAGGCTGGCGCGCATATCGACGAAGCGGAGCACGGTGGCGCTGTTGCTGACCCAGACAGGATCGACGATGCGCACCGGATCGGCCGCATAATCGACGCCCCAGGCGGCGGCGTCGCGCACGGTGCGCGGCCCGAGTATGGGCAGGAAAAGAAAGCCGCCATCGCCGACGCCCCAGACCGCGAGCGTCTGGCCGAAATCTTCCTCATGATGCTCCAGGCCGAGTTCGCTGGCGACATCGAAAAGGCCGAAAATGCCGACCGTCGAATTGATCAAGAGGCGCGCCAGATCGCTGCCGGCATCGCCGCCCTTGCCCTGGAGCGCGTTGTTCACGCCGATCCACAGATCGCCAACATTGGAGAAGAAATTGCCGACGGACATCTTGACCGGCAGCGGCGCGGCGGCATCGTAAACCCGGGCGGCCGGCCTGACCGCGTAAGTGTCCATCACCTCGTTGACGGCGAACATCGCGCGGTTGAATCTTTCGTAAGGATCGCGCGGATTGCGTTCTGGCGAACTCCCCTCCTCCTCGGCCATGACGCCGGCGGCGGCGAGCAGACCGGCAGCCAGCAGGGCGGCGCGCAGCCAGCGGCTGATCGGTGCAGTCATCATTGGGTCGTCTCCTTTCCTTCGGCGGCCTTGTTGAACATGAACTGGCTGATGAGTTTCTCCAGCACCACCGCCGACTGCGTCTTCTTGATCGTTTCGCCAGGATTGAGCATCGTCTCGTCGCCGCCGACGTCGAGGCCGATGAACTGCTCGCCGAGCAGGCCCGCCGTGTAGATCGAGGCGAAGGTATCGCGCGGGAAGCGGTAACGACCATCGATGGACATCGTCACCACGGCTTCGTAGCTGGCCGGATCGAAGCGGATGTCGGCGATGCGGCCAACGAGCACGCCGGCGCTCTTGACCGGGCCGCGCACCTTCAGCCCGCCGATGTTGTCGAACTTGGCCTCCAGCGTGTACAGATTCGACAGGTGGGCGGAGGCCAGATTGCCGACCTTGAGCGCGAGAAAGAGCAGCGAAGCGATGCCGATGGCGACGAAAATGCCGACCCACAGGTCGATGGCGGTGCGATTCATCAAGCCCCCCGAAACATGAATGAAGTAAGAACGAAATCCAGCGCCAGGATGGCCAGCGCCGAAGTGACCACGGTTCGCGTGATGGCCCGCGACACGCCCTCGGCGGTCGGCTGGCAATCGTAGCCTTCAAAAACGGCAATCAGCGACACCGCGACGCCAAAGACAAAACTCTTGATGACGCCGTTCACAATGTCATAGCGAAAATCGACGCCGGACTGCATCTGCGACCAGAAGGCGCCGTCGTCGACGCCGATGAAAACGACGCCGATCAGCCAGCCGCCGAGCACGCCCATGGCCGAGAACAGCGCCGCCAGCAAGGGCATGGCGATGACGCCGCCCCAGAAACGCGGGGCGACGATGCGGGCGATCGGGTTGACCGCCATCATGTCCATCGCCTTCAACTGCTCGGTGGTTTTCATCAGGCCGATTTCGGCGGTGATCGCCGAGCCGGCGCGCGAGGCGAACAGCAGCCCGGCGACCACCGGTCCCAGTTCGCGCACCAGCGACAGCGCCACGAGAATGCCCAGCGCCTCGGTCGAGCCAAAGCGCTGCAAGGTCTCGAAACCCTGCAAGCCGAGCACCAGGCCAACAAAGAGGCCGGAGACGGAAATAATCAAGAGCGACAAGACGCCGCTGAAATAGACTTCGCGCGCCGTCAACTGCGGGCGGCTGAAGGCCGTGCCGGAAAAACGCAGGATCGCGGCCAGAAAGCGGGCGGCGAAACCGAGCCGCCAGATGCGCTCGATCGTCGCATGTCCGAGTTGACGCAGCAGGGCGACGGGATTAGCCATGCGCCGCCCCGAGAAAATCGTCGCGCAAGGGCGGCGCCGGATAATTGAAACGCACCGGCCCATCGACCTCGGCATGGACAAACTGATGCACGTAGGGATCGCGCGAGGCGCGCAGTTCGTCCGGCGTGCCCTCGGCGACGATGCGGCCGTCGGCAATGAAATAGATGTAATCGACGATCAGCAACGACTCCTGGACGTCGTGAGTCACCATGATCGAGGTCGCGCCGAGCGCGTCGTTGAGCTTACGGATCAACTGGCCGATGACGCCGAGCGCAATCGGATCGAGGCCGGTAAACGGCTCGTCGTACATGACCAGCATCGGATCGAGCGCCACCGCCCGCGCCAGCGCCACGCGCCGCGCCATGCCACCGGACAACTCGCCGGGCATCAACTGATGCGCGCCGCGCAGGCCGACGGCGGCGAGCTTCATCAACACCAGATCGCGGATCATGTCCTCGGACATGTCGGTATGTTCGCGGATCGGAAAAGCCACGTTGTCGAACACCGACATGTCGGTAAACAGCGCCCCGAACTGGAACAGCATGCCCATCTTGCGGCGCAGGCCATACAACTCGGCGTGCGCCATCTCCGACACGCAGTGCCGCCCCAGGCGCACGCGCCCGCCGGTCGGCTTCAACTGGCCGCCGATGCAGCGCAGCAGCGTGGTCTTGCCGCAGCCGGAACCACCCATGATGGCCACCACCCTGCCGCGCGGAATCTTCATGTTGATTCCTTGCAGCACGGGCCGCCCGTCATAGTGGAAATGCAGGTCTTCGATATCGACCAGGATGTCGTCCGACAAATCGCGCTCTCGGGGAAAAATTCCCGCAAGTTTAGCAGAAGCGCAGAAACCCCGGCCATCCCCAATACGGCCCAACAGGGCGATTGCATGAACGTATTTGTCATTACCTGAGCGTCGGCAGGTGAGACTCCCTCGCCCCGCTCGGCGGGGAGAGGGAGCGGACGTTGTGCCTTCGCACAACCTTCGCCATGACAACCGGATTCGTGCGATTGCCCTGTACGGCCCAATACGGTTCACTTAAGGAGTTTGTCATTCTGCACGTAGCGAAGCGTGTCATGCTGCGCGAAGTCGCAGTACGCAGAATCCACAAACCGCATGGATGCTGCGACTGCGCGCAGCATGACTGTAGAGGTGATTGTGCTTAAGTGAACCGTATTGCGGCCATCCCGCCGCGGCGACGAGGCTATAATCGGATGAGTTTTCTCTGGAATATGGTCTCCTTGCCTGTCGCCAAGCCCCTGCTGCTGATCGTCGACGACGACCCGCTGATTGTCGAATCGCTCGGTTTCGCCTTCGCCGGGGATTTCGACGTCGTCACCAGCCATTCCCGCCCACATACCCTGAATCTGCTGCGCCAACTGCGCCAGACGCCGCGCCTGGCGCTGGTCGATCTCGGTCTGCCGCCGCTGCCGCATCGGCCGGACGAGGGCTTCGCGCTGATCGGCGATCTGCTGGCCCTGGCCCCGGACATGAAGATCATCGTCCTGACCGGCCAGAATGACGATGACAACGCCCGCCGCGCGCGTACCTTGGGCGCCATTGATTTCGTCGGCAAGCCCTGCGATCCGGGGCAACTCGGCGCCCTGCTGCGACAAGCGCTGCGCTTCGGCGAAGCGCCAACGGTCGAGCCGGCCGCCGGCCTGATCGGCGACAGCCCGCCGATGCAGCGCCTGCGCCTGCAACTCGGCCAGTATGCCGACCTCGCCTTTCCGGTGCTGATCGAGGGCGAGTCGGGCAGCGGCAAGGACATCGTCGCCAGCTACCATCTGCATCGCCTGACCGTCCGCCGCGACAAACCCTTCCTCGCCCTGAACTGCGCCGCCATCTCGCCGGCGCTGCTTGAACCGACCCTGTTCGGCCATGCCCGCGGCGCTTTTACCGGCGCTGCCGCCGCCAAATCGGGTTATTTCGAGGATGCCGACGGCGGCACGCTGTTTCTCGACGAAATCGGCGAGTTGCCGCTGGAATTGCAGCCCAAGCTGCTGCGCGTCCTCGAAAACGGCGAATACCAGCGCGTCGGCGAAACCCAGACCCGCCGCTCCCATGCCCGCATCATCGCCGCCACCAACCGCGATCTGCGCCAGGAGATCCGCGCCGGCCGCTTTCGCGCCGATCTTTACCATCGCCTGTCGGTCTTTTCCGTCGCCGTGCCCAGCCTGCGCGACATGGGCGACGACCGCCTGCTGCTGCTCGACCATTTCGCCCGGCTTTACGCCGCCCAGGCCGGCCTGACGCCCTTCTCGCTCAGCCCGGCGGCGCGGGCGCTGTGGCGCGCTTACCCCTTCCCCGGCAATGTGCGCGAATTGCGCAACATCGTGATCCGCCTGGTCGCCAGCCACCCCGGCCAGGAAGTCGGCGCGGAGCGGCTGCGCAGCGAGTTTGACAGCAACGATGAGGAGCCGCCGCCGACGCCCGGCGCCCTCGCCGCCGTCGACCTCGACCGTGTGCGCGAGGCGGCGCGCCGGCATCTCGAACAGACCGAGAGCCTGACCCTCGACGCCACGCTCGAACTGTGGGAGCGCGGCTACATCGAGGCGGCCATCGAACTCTCCGGCGGCAACATGAGCCGCGCCGCCCGCCGTCTCGGCCTCAACCGCACCACCCTGTACAACCGCATGGAAAGCTGGAACCGCCGATGAGCCTGTACCTGGAACATTTCGGGCTGCGCGAGCCGCCCTTTCGCATCACGCCGCACACCGATTATTTCTTTTCCGGCGCCAACCGCGGCCCGACGCTCGAGGCGCTGATCTACGCCATCACCCAGGACGAGGGCATCATCGAGGTGAGCGGCGAGGTCGGCAGCGGCAAGACCATGCTCTGCCGGATGCTGCTCGAACGCCTGCCGGCCAGCGTCGACACGCTGTATCTCGCCAATCCCTCGCTGTCGCGCCACGACATGCTCGGCGCGCTGGCCGATGAACTGGGCATCGAGAGCGTTGGCAAAGCGCCGCACGCGCTGATGCGCGCCGTGCAGGAAACGCTGATCGAGCGTTACGCCGCCGGCAAGAAAGTGGTGCTGCTGATCGACGAAGCCCACGCCATGCCGGCCGAGTCGCTGGAAGAAATCCGGCTCCTCTCCAACCTCGAATCCAAGTCCGCCAAGCTCCTGCAAATCGTCCTGTTCGCCCAGCCCGAACTCGATGAACGCCTCGCCGCCAACGCCATGCGCCCGTTGCGCGAGCGCATCACCCAGCACTTCAATCTGAGTCCGCTCAAGGCCGACGACATCGCCGGCTACCTCGAATTCCGCCTGCACACCGCCGGCTACGCCGGCCCCAGCCCTTTCAGCGCGGAAGCCATCAGCCAGATCGCCGCAGCCTCCCAGGGGCTGTCGCGGCGCATCAACATCCTCGCCGACAAAGCGCTGCTCGCCGCCTATACCCGCAGCAGCCGCCAGGTCGCTGGCAACGATGTCGCCAGCGCCGTCCAGGACGCCCGCTTCGCGCCATTGCAAGGCGCCGAGCCAGCGGACAACAACGGCTTGCTCTGGGGCCTGACCGGTACCCTGCTGGCGGTGATCCTGCTGATTCTCGCCTTCACGCTGCGCACCCACGGCCCCGCTCCGGAAAGCGCGGCAACAACCGCCAAGCCGATACCCGCACGCCCGCCGGGTCTGGCCGAAGCGCCCGCGCCGCCTGCCAACCTGTATTTCGGGCCGCTGACCCGCAAGCACATGGAACAATACGCGGCGTGGATCGAGAGCGCGCCGCGCCGGCATTATTTCCTTCAACTGCTGGCCACCGACGCCGCCAACACCGGCCAGGTCGAGGGCTTCATCGCCCGCGCCAGCGAGGTTCTCGACCCGGATGAACTGCGCGTCTACCGCTCCAGCCTCTCGGGCCGCGACCGGGTCGGCGTCATTTATGGCGATTTCCCCGACCGCGAAACCGCTGCCGCCGCCATGCTGGCGCTGCCCGAATCGATCAAGGCGGCGCAGCCTTTCCCGCGGCAGGTGTCGCGCCTGCGCTGAAATGCAGTTTTCCGCGCCTGACGCGCGGGCGTTGGTTTTTCTCAAGCGCTGTGTTCCGCGCCTGACGCGCGGGCGTACTTTCTTTTGGCGAAGCAAAAGAAAGTACGCCCGCCGGTCAACGGCGGAATACAGCGTTTCGCCGGAATCATGACGCCCTGTCGGCAAACATGCTAGCATCGGCCCGATTCAGTCTGAATGGCGCTTGACAGCCGAGACAAGGTAGGTAAAGAACCGATGAAAATCGGATATTTCAGCGCAACGCTCATCACCCTGCTGTTAGCTGCCTGCACGGCCCCGACGCCACGCGAACCGCTTGCCGGCCATCTGCGCGGCGAAACCGCCGCCGCGTCCACGGTTACTCCCGCCCCGATCCCGGCCCCGGTGCAGCAAACGCTGGCCCTGCCCGCGCCGCGCCCGCAGGCCAAGGCTGAAACCTTCAGCGTGGTGGTCAACAACGTGCCGGTGCATGACCTGCTGTTTGTCCTGGCGCGCGACGCCAAGGTCAGTTTCGACATCCACCCCGGCATCACCGGCGTCGTGACGCTCAATGCCATCGACCAGACGCTGCCGCAAATTCTCAGCCGCATCGCCAAACAGGTGGATATCCGCTTCGAGCAGGATGGGCCGAATCTGGCGGTGATGCCCGATTCGCCCTTCCTCAAGCATTACCACGTCGATTACGTGAACATGTCGCGCAACGTCACGGCCACCGTTTCGACCAATACCCAGATCGCCACCGGCGTCGGCAGCACCTCCGGCGCGATGGTCGGCGGTTCCGGCGGCAATGTGTCGACCACGCAGATCGAGAACAGCTCGAAAAACCGCTTCTGGGAATCGCTGGAAAAAAATATCCAGGACCTGCTGCGCGAAACCGACAAGATTCTGCCGGAAGGTTCCAGCGAAACCGTCGTCGAGCAAAACACCGAACACCAGGCCAGCGGCGCGGCGGCGTTGCCGCAAACCGGTCGCGGCGCGGCCCGGAACATCGCCAATGCCCTGCAAACCAATGCCACTCCAATCGCCAACAATCAACAAGCCAGCACCGCCGTCTATCGCACCAGCACTTTCCGCGAAGCGGCCTCGGTCATCATCAATGCCGAAACCGGCGTCGTCACCGTCCGCGCCACCCAGCGCCAGCATGCCCGCATCCAGGAATTCCTCGACCGCGTCACCAACTCGGCCCGGCGTCAGGTGTTGATCGAGGCGACCATCGTCGAGGTCGCCCTCAGCGACGCTTACCAGCAGGGCATCAACTGGCAAAGTCTGGTTCGCGGCGGCGCTTTCTCCTTCCTGGGCAGCACGGCGACGCCCAACGCCGTCAATCTGACTTATTCGCGCGGCAGCGACCCCAACTTCGATCCCAAGGCGGTGGTGACCCTGTTCAACGCCTTTGGCACGACCAAGGTGCTTTCCAGCCCGCGCCTGTCGGTGATGAACAATCAGACGGCCCTCTTGAAGGTGGTGGAAAACTACGTTTATTTCAATGTCAAGGCCGACACGACCTCGACCGCCCAGGTCGGCACCCAGACCACCTACACCACGACCCCGCAGTCGGTTTCGGTTGGCCTGGTGGTCAGCGTCACGCCGCAGATCAGCGACAACGACGCCATCACGCTCAATGTCCGCCCGACCATCACGTCAATCACCCGCGAGGTGGATGACCCCAATCCGGCCCTGCTCAACAGCACCCCGCCCATCCGCAACAAGGTTCCGGTCATCCGCACCAAGGAGATCGAATCCGTCATGCGCGTCGCCAGCGGCAGCATCGCCGTACTCGGCGGCCTGATGGAAGACAAGATCGACTACCAGAACCAGCGCGTCCCCGTGGTCGGCCAGATTCCCCTGTTCGGCGAGCTGTTCAACAACCGCAACAACCAGGCGCAGAAAACCGAACTGGTCATCCTGCTGCGTCCGGTCGTCATCCGCGACCCTAGCATCGACGGCGATTTCGCCAGTCTGCGCGGGCAGGTGCCCGGCGATGACTTCTTCGCCCAGCCGAACGAAGCACGGCCTTTCAACATCACCCCCAGTCGCTGAGGGCACGGCATCATGAGCCTGTTGATGGAGGCCCTGAAACGAGCGGAAGCGAGCAAAGCCGCTCGCCCGCCGAGCGCTCCAGGCCAGGAAGAGGCGAGCCGTGGCGAGGGCCTGAGCCTGGAGCCGCTGGCCCGCGATGCGACCGCCGGGCCACTGCCCGATCTGGCCGCCCATCTCGCTGCCGTCGATGCCGAACTGGCCGCGGCGGCGACGCCCAGGGCGGAACCGTCAGCCGCCCGGTTCACAGCGCCCGGCGCTCAAGCCGTGGCCCGCAACAGCTTCATCGTCAAGCCGGAGCCGGCGGCCGGCCATCGTGGCCCGCTATGGCTGGCTCTCGGCGGCCTGGCGCTGGTCGCCTTGACCATCGGCGGCTACGTCTGGCATCAGATGAGCAGTCTCGACTCCGGCGGTTTGAGCGGCGCAGGCCAACCGTTACCCGTTGCCGCCAGTCGCCCGTCCGCCGAGCCGGTCGCACCGATCGCACCGGTCGCGCCAGCGCTGGTCGCGCCAGCGCCGCCGGCAGAATCGCCGCCGTTGCCAGCCGCCGCGCCGCGGCCACCGCCGACCCTGTCGCCAATGCTCGCAGCGCCGCCGCGCGCCGAAGCGCCGCCGGTCGCGTCGCTGATTCGCGTAGCGCGCACCCCGCCGCGCCTCGATCCCGATCTCGTCTACGCGCACGCCCGACTCCAGGCCGGCGATCTGGCGGGCGCCAGCCAGGCTTTCGCCCTGGTGTTGCAGCGCGATCCCAACCAGACCGACGCCCTGCTGGCCCTGGCCGCCATTGCCCAGCATCAGGGCCGGCCGGACGAGGCGGAAAGCTGGCGGCAGCGGGCGCTGGTTGCCGACCCGAGCGATCCGGCGGTGCAGGCGGCGGCGCTCTCCGGCCTCGCCGCCGGCGGCGAGGCGCAGGCGGCGGAGAGCCGGCTGAAAACCCTGCTCGCCGCCCAGCCGCAATCGGCCGAACTGAATTTTGCCCTGGGCAATCTCTACGCCCGCCAGCAGCGCTGGGCCGAAGCGCAGCAGCATTTTTTCAACGCCGTCGCCGCCGACAACGACAATCCCGACTATCTGTTCAACCTGGCGGTCAGCCTCGACCAGTTGCGCCAGCCCCGCCCCGCCGCCCAGCATTATCGGCTGGCGCTGGAAGCCGCCGCGCGGCGACCGGCGGCTTTCGACGCCGAGCAGGTGCGCCGCCGCCTGGCCGCGCTGTTGCCAGATTCTCCGCCCTGATGAGTCCGTCGATGCTGCATCGCCGTCCGCTCGGCCAGATTCTGATTGCCGAAGGCATCCTGTCGGAAGACCAGTTGCGCATCGCGCTGCTGGAGCAGATGAAGCACAACCAGCCGCTCGGCAAGCTCCTGGTGGCGCTCGGCTTCGTCACCGAGGCCACCTTGCGCCAGGCGCTGTCGGAGAATCTCGGCAAACAGTGCATCGACCTGTCGCATGCGGTGGTCGACCCGCAGGCGCTGAAACGGGTGCCGCGCGAGTTGGCCAAGCGCTACCGCCTGCTGCCGCTCGCTTACGATGCGCACAACCGGCGGCTGACGCTGGCGATTTCCGATGTCAACAACGTCGTCGGTCTCGACCGCGTGCGCACGCTGCTCGAAGAACATACCGAGATTGAGACGCTGCTCGCCGGCGAGTCGGAAATCGACCGGGCCATCGACCAGTATTACGGCCACGAACTGTCGATCGACGGCATCCTGCACGAGATCGAAACCGGCGAGATCGACTGGAAGAGCATTTCGGCCAGCGACGACCAGTACAGCCAGCCGGTCGTCCGGCTGATCGACTCCATCCTCACCGACGCCGTGAAGCACGAAGCCTCGGACATCCACTTCGAGCCGGAAGCCAATTTCTTGCGCATCCGCTACCGCATCGACGGCATGCTGCGGCAGATACGCGCCCTGCACAAATCCTACTGGCCGGCGATGACGGTGCGCATCAAGGTGCTGTCGGGCATGAACATCGCCGAGATGCGCGCGCCGCAGGATGGCCGCATCAGCCTGTCGGTGTCGGGCCGGGCCATTGATTTCCGCGTCGCCAGCCAGCCGACCATCCACGGCGAGAATATCGTGCTGCGCATTCTCGACCGGCAGAAAGGCATCGTGCCGCTCGAACAACTGGGCCTGGCCGAGGATCATCTGCTCCAGTTGAAGCTGATGATCGCCCGGCCCGAAGGCATCATCCTGGTCACCGGCCCGACCGGCAGCGGCAAGACGACGACGCTCTATTCGGTGCTCAATCACATCAACGCCGAGGGCATCCACATCATGACCCTCGAAGACCCGGTCGAATATCCGATGACCCTGGTGCGCCAGACCTCGGTGGCGGAAAACGCCAAGCTCGATTTTGCCAACGGCATCCGCTCGATGATGCGCCAGGACCCGGATGTCATTCTGGTCGGCGAGGTGCGCGATGCCGAGACCGCCGAAATGGCCTTCCGCGCCGCCATGACCGGGCATCAGGTGTTCACCACCCTGCACACCAATTCCGCCATCGGCGCAGTGCCGCGCCTGCTCGACATCGGCGTGCTGCCCGACATCATGGCCGGCAACATCATCGGCATCGTCGCCCAGCGCCTGATCCGCCGCCTGTGCGAGCATTGCAAGTCGCCCTACCAGGCCGAGGCGCACGAATTGCGGCTGCTCGGCCCGCTCGGCCAACTCGCCGACGGCCAGCGGCCGGTGCTGTTCAGCCCGAACGGCTGCGAGCACTGCGATTTTCAAGGCTATCGCGGGCGCATCGCCATCATGGAACTGCTGCGCATCGACGCCGGCCTCGACGAACTGATCGCCCGCCGCGCCACTACCCACGAGATCCGCGCCAGGGCGACGGCCCAGGGCTTTCGCACGCTGGCCGACGACGGCTTGCGGCGCGTGCTGGGCGGCAGCACCTCGCTGGAGGAACTGGCGCGCGTGGTGGATTTGACGGATCGGATGTAGCCATGCTCTTCGACTACAAAGCCGTCAGCGCCGAAGGTCGGATGACCACCGGCCGGCTCGACGCCATCAACCTGATCGATCTGGAAATGCGTCTGAAGCGCATGGAACTCGATCTGGTCACCGGCAAGCTGGTCGAGCACCGCGCGCTGTTCGGGCCGCGCGGCATACCGCGGCCGGAACTCATCAATTTCTGCTTTCATCTCGAACAACTGACGCGCGCCGGCGTCCCCATCCTCGACGGCCTGACCGACCTGCGCGATTCGATCGAGCATCCGCGTTTCCGCGAGGTGGTGGCGGTGCTGATCGAGAACATCGAGGGCGGCCAGACCCTGTCGCAGGCGATGGAAACGCATCCCGACGTGTTCTCGCAGGTCTTCATCAACCTCATCCGCGCCGGCGAGAGCAGCGGCCAACTGCCGGAAGTGCTCGAGCGCATCGGCGAATCGCTGCGCTGGGAGGACGAACTGGCCGCGAACACCAAAAAGCTGCTGCTGTATCCGAGTTTTGTCGCCATCGTGGTCGTCATCGCCAGCGTTTTTCTCATGACCTTCATGGTGCCGGAACTCAAAAAATTCGTGAAAGCCATGAATTTTCAATTGCCGCCGCATACCCGGGCGCTGTTCTTCATCTCCGACCTGCTGGTCGCCTACTGGTATGTGCTGCCGCTGCTGCCGCTGGTCGTCATCGTGGCCGGCAACTTCATCATCCGCCGCAATCCGATCGCCCGCGTCCGGTTCGATGGCCTCAAGCTGCGCTTGCCGGTCGTCGGCCCGATTCTGAAAAAAATCATCCTGTCGCGCTTTGCCGGCACCTTCGCCATGCTCTACGCCGCCGGCATCCCGGTCCTCGAATCCATTCGCACGACCCAGAACATCGTCGGCAACCGCGTCGTCCGCAAGGCGCTGGAGCAGGCCGAACAGGCCATCCGCGAAGGGCGCAACGTCGCCGGCGCTTTTCACGACGCCGGGCTGTTCCCGCCGCTGGTGGTGCGCATGCTGCGCGTCGGCGAAAATTCCGGGGCGCTGGACCGGGCGCTGGAGAACGTCAGTTATTTCTACACCCGCGATGTCAAGGAATCGGTCGGCAAGGCGCAGGCGCTGATCGAGCCGGCGCTGACGCTGTTCATGGGCTTCCTGCTCGGCTGGATCATGCTCTCGGTCATCGGCCCGATTTACGACATCATCAGCAAGCTGCCGACATGACCGCCCGCCGCCTGCTCTACCTCGACGCCCACCGCCTGACGGCCTATGCCTGGCGGCAGGGGCGTCTCGATGCCGAAGGCAGTTTCAGCGACAGCGCTGACGATCTGGCCGCCTTCAGCCGCTACCTGGCGCCGCGGCGCGGCAGCCGCTTCGCGCTCCTGGCCAACGTCGCCGAGGAGGAGCATGTCCTCGACACCATTCCCTTCCTCGCCCGCGGCGACCGCCAGGCGCTGATCGCCCGCCGGCTCAGCCAGCAGTTCATGGGGTCGCCGCTGGCCACGGCCTTCTCCCTCGGCTACGAGAAAACCCGGCGCAAAAACGAAAAACTGCTGCTCTCGGCGCTGACCAATCCGGCCGGGTTCGAGCCTTGGCTCAAATGCCTCGCCGCGGCCGAAGCGCCGCTCTCGGGCATCTACACCGTCGCCCAACTCGGCGGCACGTTGCTGAAGAAGCTCGGCGGCGACAAGAAAGGCAGCCTGCTCCTGACCATGCAGGATCACTCGATCCGCGAAAGTTATTTGCGCGATGGCCAGACCCTGTTCTCGCGCATGGCCCCGGTGAACGACAGCAGCATTGCCGGCCTCGCCAGCGCTTTTGCCGCCGAGGCCGGCAAGCTCCAGCAATACCTGATCGGCCAGCGCCTGATCGGCCGCGACGACCGCCTGCCGGCGCTGATCGTCGCCGGCCCGGCCGCCATCCCGGCCATCGGCAGAGCCTGCCAAGGGTACGGCAACCTCGACTTCAGCGTCATCGACAGCCATGCCGCCGCCCGCCAACTCGGTCTCAAAACGCCGCCGGAAGACAACCGTTGCGACCTGCTGTACCTGCAACTGCTGGTCACCGATCCGCCGCGCCAGCAGTTTGCCGGCGCCAGTCACCGCCACGCAGACCAGGTCGACCGGCTGCGCCGCGGCATTCTCGCCGGCGGCCTGGTCGCCCTGCTCGGCGGCCTCTTGCTGACCGCCCACAATGTCTGGACAAGCCACGAACTGCATCAGGAAACCCGGACCCTGCGCGCCAGCGAAAGCGAACTGGAAGCGCGTTACCGCGAGATCGCCGCGACCTTTCCGCAACTGGCGATCGACAACGACACCCTGCGCCGCCTGACCGACCAGCACGCCACCCTCGTCCAGCAACAACGCTCACCCGAGCCGGCCCTGCGCCGCCTCGGCCAGATTCTCGACCGCCTGCCGGCGATCGTCCTCGACCGCCTCGACTGGCGGATCGGCAGCGCCGCCCCAGGCGGCGCTGCCGGCAGTGCGTCGGCCATTGCCATTGACGGTAACGATGAAGTCGTCACGGTGCATGGCCATGTCCAACTCGCGCCGACGGCGACCACGCGCGACAGGCTGACCGTCTTTAACGAGTTCATCGAACGCCTGCGGCAAGACCCGGACAACACGGTGCGCATCCGGCAACAACCCTTCGACATGGAATCGACGCGGCCGCTGCGCGGCGGCGGCGACGCCGGCGAAGCCGGGCCGCCACAGCCCTTCGTCGTCGAAATCAGCCGGACGGACAAATCATGACCCTGACCCGGCGCGACCTCGACAAACTGTTGTGGCCCCTGCTCGGCGCTCTGGCCTTGCTGCTGCTCGCCGCCGCGCTGGCCTGGTGGAGCGACGGCGAACAACAGGCCGCGCAGCGCGAACGCAATGCGGCGGCGGCCGGCCAGCAACGCATCGAGCAGCGTCTGGGCCAGGCGCGCAGCGAGGAGCAGGAATTGAAAGCGCGCGCCCGGCAATTTCAGGACTTGCAGCAATCGGGCATCGTCGGCCCCGAGCGGCGGCTGGAATGGATCGAATTGCTGCACGACCTGCAACACCGCCTGCGCCTTCCCGGCCTCAATTACGAACTCGGCCCCCGCCAGCCGCTCGGCCAGGGCGACGCCAGCCATTTCGCCAGCCCGATGCGCCTGCAACTGCGGCTGGCGCACGAAGAAGACCTGCTGCGCCTCTTCGCCGACCTGCAACGTGAGGCCAGGGCCATGATCCTGATTCGCCAATGCACGCTGGCGCCGCTCAACGACGCCAGCGGCGATCTTGCTGCCCCCGACTTTGCCCAATTGAGCGCCGAATGCGACCTGCGCTGGGTCACCATCGACCGCCCGGAGATGAAGCCATGAAAATCATCGCCGCCCTCCTTCTGCTGCTCGCCGCCGTTCCCGCCGTGAGTGAGGAAACGGGCCTCGGCCGCCTGTTCCTGACCCCGCAACAGCGCCAGGCCATCGACCAGCAGCGCCTGCGCGACCCCGGCGAGGGCGACGAACAGCGCCTCACCTTCAGTGGCGAAATCCGCCGCTCCGGCGGCAGCGCCACCCGCTGGATCAACGGCCGGCCCGACTGGAGCGGCAGTGCGCCGCGACCCAAAGTCCCGGTCGGCGACAGCTTCGATCCCGCCACCGGCAGCCATCAGCCGCTGCTCGACGGCGGCCGCATCGTCATCAACCCGCGCCAGCCATGACCGCTCGCCATCCGCAACGCGGTGTCATCCTGCTCGGCCTGATGCTGGTGTTGATCCTCGCCGTTGGCATGTTCCTGCTCCAGCGGGGCAACGGCGCCGCCGCCACGGCCCTCGACCGCGAGGCGAAAACCGT
>WQUQ01000253.1 GCA_009782025.1 Desulfobulbus sp.
GCTTCGCTCCGCGCAGAATGACAACACTTAGAGCGGTTTCTGTTTGAATGATTACATCAAATTTCCAGCGCTGTTGGCCCCCACCCTAGCCCTCCCCCGCCAGCAGGGGAGGGAACAAAGCCCCTTCCCCCGCCTGCGGTGGAAGGTTGGGATGGGGGGCAGCGCCAGATTGTGTAAGCATTTGAACCGAACTCGCTCTAATTGCCGGATGAATATTGTCGCGTATGGGTCATTCCCCCACCACATCAACACCCTCCGGCGGCACGAAGCGGAAGGTTGCCGCTGGCAGCGCCGGGTTGCGTTCCAGGGCCGAGAAGCGGATTTGCGTGATTTGTCCGAAGCTGTCGTGCAATTCCATGGCTTTGAGATCGTCGCCAGCAAAGCCGATGCGCACTTGCTCGAAGCCGCTGTCGCCGGCTTTGGGCACGGCATCGACCCAGGAGAGGCCGTCGCGCTCGCCGGCTTCGCTCAAGGTGAAATTGCGTTCCAGATCGTTGCTGCCGGCAAGCAGGGCGGCCGGCGAGCCGCCGATGGCCTGGTCGACCCGACGCACGGTGACTTGCTGCAATTCGCTGTCGTAGATCCAGATTTTTTCGCCGTCGCCGATCATCAGTTGCGGGTAGGGTTTGCGGATTTCCCAGCGCAGCTTGCCGGGCCGGGCGATACTGACCAGGCCGGAGGATGGCTGCGGCTGGCGTCCGCCCTTGGCGATCACGAGCTGCGCGAACTCGGCTTTGAGCGTTTTGGTGCCGGCCAGAAAGCGATGCAGGCGGTCGATCGCGCCGGCTTCGGCGAACAGCGGCAAGGCGGCGAGCAACACCGTTGCGCCAGCGATAATCAAACGCTTCACTCCACCTCCCTGCGCGCCAGCACTTCGCGGCCGCCGCGGCCGTCCATGGCCGAAACCAGGCCGGCTTTTTCCATCGCTTCGATCAGCCGCGCCGAGCGGTTGTAGCCGATGCGCAAATGGCGCTGCACCAGCGAGATCGAGGCGCGGCGGTTTTTCAGCACGACCTCCACGGCCTGGTCGTAGAGCGGATCGTTCTCGGCGTCGCCATCGTTGCCGCTCTCGCCATCGCCCTCCTCGTCATCATCGCCAGCGCCGCTCAGGATGTCGGCAACATATTCCGGCGCGCCGGTGGTTTTCAGGTATTCGACGACGCGATGCACTTCGTCATCGGTGACGAAGGCGCCATGCACCCGCGTCGGGTAGCCGGTGCCGGGCGCGAGGTAAAGCATGTCGCCCTGGCCGAGCAGGGTTTCGGCGCCCATCTGGTCGAGGATGGTGCGCGAGTCGATTTTGCTCGATACCTGGAAGGAGAGGCGGGTCGGGATGTTGGCTTTGATGAGGCCGGTAATCACATCGACGCTCGGGCGCTGCGTCGCCAGCACCAGATGGATGCCGGCGGCGCGGGCTTTCTGCGCCAGACGGGCGATCTGTTCTTCGACCTTTTTGCCGGCGACCATCATCAGGTCGGCCAGTTCGTCGATGATGACGACGATGTAGGGCATCGCCGCCAACGGTTCCGGCGCTTCCGGCGTCAATGACAATGGATTGGGGATGTGTTCGCCCTTCTTGCCGGCTTCCTTGATCTTGCCGTTCAAGCCGGCGATGTTGCGCACGCCCATCGCCGACATCAGCTTGTAGCGTTTTTCCATCTCGGCCACGCACCAGTGCAGGGCGTTGGCCGCCTGCTTCATGTCGGTGACGACCGGCGCCAGGAGGTGCGGGATGCCTTCGTAGATCGACAGTTCGAGCATTTTCGGGTCGACCATGATGAGGCGCACGTCCTCCGGATCGGATTTGTACAGCATCGACAGGATCATGGCATTGACGCCGACCGACTTGCCCGAGCCGGTGGTGCCGGCGACCAGCAGATGCGGCGTCCTGGCCAGGTCGGCGACCACCGGCTGGCCGCCGATGTCCTTGCCCAGGCAGACCGTCAGCGGGCTGGTCATGTCGTTGTACGGTTTGCTGGCGATGATTTCGGAGAGCTTCACCGTCTGCCGCCTGGCATTGGGCAGTTCGAGCGCCATGCACGATTTGCCGGGCACCGTTTCGACGACGCGGATCGACACCAGCGCCAGGGCGCGCGCCAGGTCGCGGCCGAGATTGACGATCTGCGCGCCCTTGACGCCGACCGCCGGCTCGATTTCGTAACGGGTGATGACCGGGCCGGGCAGCGCCGCCAGCACTTTGACCTGGACGCCGAAGTCGGCGAGTTTGCGCTCGATCAGGCGCGAGGTGTATTCCAGCGTTTCGGCGGCGACCGTCTCGCTGGCCGGCGGCATGGGATCGAGCAGATGCAGGGGCGGCAACGCCCCGCCCGGCACGGCCTCGGGAAACAGCAACGCCTGCTTCTCGCGCTCGACGCGCTTCTCGGCCTTTTTCGACACCGGCACGTCGGCGGGCGCGGGCGTTTCGATCAGAATCGGCTCGTGCAGTTCGCTCCGGCGCTTTTCTTCCTCGACCACGACCTCGCGCTGCTGCGCCACCGCGCGGCCGATGCGCCGATCGCGCCAGGCTTCGATACGGCCAACCACCAGCCGGGCCAGCGCTTCGAGAAACTGGCCGAGACGCTCGCAGGCCCACAACCACGACATGCCGGAAAAGATGCTCCAGCCAGCGGCCATGGCCACCAGCAACAACAAGGTCGCGCCGGTATAGCCCAACACGTCGCTGAGCCGGCGGCTGATCTCAAGGCCAAGCATGCCGCCGGGACCAAGCGGCAATTCCGCCGCCAGGGAATGAAAGCGCAGCGCCTCCAGGGCGCAACTGGCGAGCAGCAGGAAAACGAAGCCGGCCAGGGCAATCAGCAGGGGCCGGCGGTCTTCGTCGCCCGCTTTGAGCCGGCGCACGCCCCACCACACCGACATGCCGAGCAGCGCCACCCACCACCAGGCGGAAAGGCCAAAGACATACAGCATCAGATCGGCCACCCACGCGCCGGCGCGGCCCGCCGGGTTGTGCAGACCCGGCGTCGCCACCGCGTGCGACCAGCCCGGATCGTCGCGGTTGAACCCCCACAGCGCCAGGGTCAGAAACAGCATGACGGCGCCGACGCCGAGCCAGCGCGATTCCTGCAACAACACGCCGATCTTGTCCGGCAGGGGGTTCGCTTCCCGTTCCGGGGTTTTGCCGACGGCCTTCTTCATGATCCCAGAATCACCACCAGATTTCCCTCGGTGGCGATGTAACCGCCCAGTTCGAGATCGCGCATGACCTTGCTGACCATTTCGCGCGAAGCGCCGATCATGCGCGCCATGTCCTGCTTCGAGATTTTTTTCTTGATGACGCGCCGCCCCCCCTCCTCGACCGAGGTGTCGAGCAACAGGCGGGCGACCCGGCCATAAACGTCGAGCAGGGCCAGGCTTTCGATCTTGCGGTCGGCCTCGCGCAGACGGCGGACGAGAATCTGCATCAACTTCTGGGCCACCGGAAAATTGTCCTGCAAGCAGCGCTGAAAGGCATCCTTGCCGAGCACCAGCAATTCGCATGGCTCGGTGGCAATGACGCTGGCCGAGCGCGGACTGCCGTCGATCAGGCCCATCTCGCCGAAAGATTCGTTCGGACCGAGCCAGGCGAGAATGATCTCGCGTCCTTCCTCATCGGTATTGATGACCTTGGCGCGACCGGCGAGCAGGATATACAGGGAATCGGTCGCTTCGCCGGCGAGCACCACGGAAGCGCTGCGCTCGACGCGGCGACGGCCGCACGCCTTGGTCAATTTTTCCAGTTCCGCTTCGCTCAGCCCGGAAAACAGCGGCACATTGCGCAGCGCGACCAAGCTCAGGCCATAGGGGTTCGTCGCCATAAATCTTTTCCGTTCATGGAGTTA
>WQUQ01000254.1 GCA_009782025.1 Desulfobulbus sp.
TGGCGTGGATGTGGCAGTTGATCGAGTCCGGCCTGCATCGGCATTTTCGCCAGCACCCGCGCGTGCAGGAGCATCTGCCGGCCTTCACCCGTTCCGTCGAAGCAGGACACACGACGCCGGCCGCCGCCGCGTATGCTCTGCTCGACGATCTGAAACACTGACGTTCCGAATCACCCGACCCACTTAGGGAGTTTTTATGCACGACATCATCCACCAGCTGGAAAAAAAGCGTGAACAGGCCCATCTTGGCGGTGGCCAGAAGCGTATCGATAGCCAGCACAAAAAGGGCAAGCTGAGCGCCCGCGAGCGCATCGAACTGCTGCTCGATCCCGGTTCCTTCGAGGAATGGGACTTGTTCAAGGAGCACCGCTGCGTCGACTTCGACATGGACAAGACCGAAAAGACGCCGGGCGATGGCGTCGTGGTCGGCTACGGTACCATCAACGGCCGCCTGGTCTTTGTCTTTTCGCAGGATTTCACGGTGTTCGGCGGTTCGCTGTCGGAAACTCACGCCGAGAAGATCTGCAAGGTCATGGATCATGCGATGAAGGTCGGCGCCCCGGTGATCGGCCTCAACGACTCGGGCGGCGCGCGCATTCAGGAAGGCGTCGCCTCGCTGGGCGGCTATGCTGATGTCTTTCAGCGCAACGTCATGGCTTCCGGCGTCGTGCCGCAGATTTCGATGATTATGGGGCCGTGCGCCGGCGGCGCGGTGTATTCGCCGTCGATGACCGATTTCATCTTCATGGTCAAGGATTCGTCTTACATGTTCGTGACCGGCCCGGAAGTGGTCAAGACCGTGACCCACGAGGACGTGACCGCCGAGGAACTGGGCGGCGCGATGACCCACACCAGCAAATCCGGCGTCGCCGATCTGGCCTTTGAAAACGATGTCGAGGCGCTGGCGATGCTGCGCCGTTTCATGAATTTCATCCCGGCCAACAACCGCGAGAAGCCGCCGGTGACGCCGACCAACGACCCGGTGGACCGCTTCGACTATTCGCTCGACACGCTGGTGCCGGATAACACCAACAAGCCGTATGACATGAAGGAATTGATTATCAAGGTGGTCGACGATGACGATTTCTTCGAGTTGCAGGCCGATTACGCCAAGAACATCATCATCGGCTTTGGCCGCTTCGACGGCCACCCGGTTGGCATCGTCGCCAATCAGCCGCTGGTGCTGGCCGGCTGCCTGGACATCAAGTCGGCGATCAAGGCCGCCCGCTTCGTCCGCTTCTGCGACGCCTTCAATATCCCGGTCGTCACCTTCGTCGATGTGCCGGGCTTCATGCCGGGCACCGCGCAGGAATACGGCGGCATCATCAAGCACGGGGCCAAGCTGCTCTATGCCTTCGCCGAGTGCACCGTGCCCAAGGTCACGGTCATCACCCGCAAGGCTTACGGCGGGGCCTATGACGTGATGTCCTCCAAGCACCTGCGCGGCGACGTGAATCTCGCCTGGCCCTCCGCCGAAATCGCGGTGATGGGGCCGAAGGGCGCGGTCGAAATCATTTTCCGCGAGGAAAAGAACGATCCCGAAAAACTCGCCCAGCGCGAAGCCGAGTACAAGGAAAAATTCGCCAACCCCTTCGTTGCCGGCGCGCGCGGCTTCATCGACGACGTCATCATGCCGCACGCCACCAGAAAGCGCATCGCCCGCTCGCTGGCGATGCTGCGCGACAAGAAACTGGAAAACCCGTGGCGCAAGCACGGCAACATTCCCCTGTAAGCGTTGGGAAGGAATAGCAAACATGTTCAAGAAAATCCTCATAGCGAACCGTGGTGAAATCGCCTGCCGCGTCATCAAGACTGCCCGCAAGATGGGCATCGCCACCGTCGCCGTCTATTCCGAGGCCGACCGGGATGCCCTGCACGTCGATATGGCCGACGAGGCCGTCTGCATCGGGCCGGCTCCGTCGAAAGAGTCCTACCTGGTCATGGACAAGATCATCGCCGCCTGCAAGGAGACCGGCGCCGAGGCGGTGCATCCGGGCTACGGCTTTTTGTCCGAGAACGCCGAATTCTCGCGCCGGCTGGAAGAAGCTGGCATCAAGTTCATCGGCCCGAAGCATTACTCGGTCGCCAAGATGGGCGACAAGATCGAATCCAAGAAGTTGGCGATCGAAGCCGGGGTCAACACCATCCCCGGTTACAACGAAGCCATCGCCGGGCCGGATGAGGCCGTCGCCATCGCCAAAAAAATCGGCTATCCGGTGATGATAAAGGCTTCCGCCGGCGGCGGCGGCAAGGGTCTGCGCGTTGCCTACAACGATGCCGAGGCGCACGAGGGCTTTTCTTCCTGCGTCAATGAAGCGCGTAACTCCTTCGGCGACGACCGCGTGTTCATCGAAAAATACGTGCTGGAGCCGCGCCACATCGAAATTCAGGTGTTGGGCGATGCGCACGGCAATTACGTCTATCTGAACGAGCGCGACTGCTCCATCCAGCGCCGCCACCAGAAAGTCATCGAGGAAGCGCCGAGTCCCTTCGTCGACGCCGAGATGAGGAAGGCGATGGGCGAGCAGGCCGTGGCGCTCGCCCGCGCCGTCAATTACGAATCGGCGGGCACCGTCGAATTCGTCGTCTCTGGCGCGACCAAGGAATTCTATTTCCTGGAAATGAACACCCGCCTGCAAGTCGAGCACCCGGTCACCGAACTGATTACCGGGCTGGACCTGGTCGAGCAGATGATCCGCGTCGCTTGGGGCGAAAAGCTGCCGCTCACCCAGGCCGACGTGAAAATCAACGGCTGGTCGATGGAATGCCGCATCAATGCGGAAGACCCGTTCCGTGGTTTTCTGCCCTCCACCGGCCGCCTGATAAAGTTCCTGCCGCCGCTCGAGAGTGTCGACGCCAATGGCACGACCCGCGTCGATACCGGCGTTTATGACGGCGGCGAAATCTCGATGTTCTACGACTCGATGATCGCCAAGCTCATCGTGCACGCCAGGGACCGCAACGCCGCCATCGCCCGCATGCGCGACGCGCTGAACGCCTTCGTCATTCGCGGCATCTCCTCGAACATCCCCTTCCAGGCGGCGCTGATGCAGCACCCGCGCTTCCAGTCCGGCATCTTCGACACCGGCTTCATCGCCAAGGAATACCCGAAAGGCTTCGACGCCTCGATGGTGCCGCATGACGGCCCGGCCCTGCTGGTCTCGGTCGCCGCCTATGTCTACCGCGCCTTCACCGACCGCGCGGCGTCGATCTCCGGCCAGTTGCAAGGCCACGAGCGCATCGTCGGCGATCAGTGGGTGGTGGTGAGCGTAAGCGGTGCGCAGAAGAAAAATCATCCCGTCACCGCGCGGCCCATCGACGGCGGTTATGAGGTCGATGACGGCGGTTATCTGGTCGAGTACAACGGCAAGAGTTACGCCATCCGTTCCGACTGGAAACTCGGCGAGTCACTGTTCAACGGCACCTGCAACGGCGAACCGTTCACCCTGCAAGTCGAGCGCCACAAAACCCGCTACAGCCTGTTCCACTGGGGATCCCGCGCCGACTTCATGGTCATGAGCGCGCGCGCCGCCGAACTGCTGGCGCTGATGCCCGACAAACCCGCCCCCGATCTGTCGAAATTCCTGCTCTCGCCCATGCCGGGCCTGCTGCGCGAAATCGCGGTCGAAGTCGGCCGGGAAGTGAAAGCGGGCGAAAAACTGGCCGTCATCGAGGCGATGAAGATGGAAAACATCCTCAAGGCCGAGCAGGACTGCAAGGTGAAGAAAATCTCGGCTGCCGTCGGCGAGAGCCTGTCGGTCGATCAGGTGATTATCGAGTTCGAGTGACGCCGTTCTCCGTTGCGGCCGGCGAATCCGCCGGC
>WQUQ01000255.1 GCA_009782025.1 Desulfobulbus sp.
GCGCGGAGCGAAGCGTAGTCGCAGAATCCACAAGCCGCATGGATGCTGCGACTACGCGCAGCATGACGCAGCGGGAATGTTCAATGCTTAATTGCCGGGTGAATAATGGAAATATCCTCGTCAATCGCTTCCCAATGCAGGCCGTAACGACCGATCTCACAGTCGGTCCGTTGCTCGGCGGCTGCGTGCAGCAAACGAGGAAACCACGCCAGCGGCACGCCAAGCGTGCGTCCGTCCGACAGGTCGACCCACATCGTAAAATCATCGAAGCGGACGCTCTTGGCCGAAGTGCTCATTCCCGCCCGGCCGAATTCTCCAGCGCGCCCGGATTGATCTGCACCTTGTAGCGCTCGCGCAGGGCCGCCAGATATTGGCGGATTTCCTCCTGGGCGGCCAGATTGGCCAGTTGCCCCTGGGCGGCATTGCGGCTGGCGGCGTCGGGCGTTGCGCCGGCTTCGACGCGGTTGAGGCGGTACAGGGCGTAGCCGACGCCGGGTAGTTCGACGCCGGCATGGGTCGGCAGATTCTCGGTGTTCATGCGGAAGATGACCGGTACCGCGAGCGGCGGAATCTGGCCCGTGTTGATGCGCGACACCACCTTGCCGGCGCTCCAGGACAGCTTGTCTTCACCCTGCTTCAACGCGGCGAGATGGGCTTCGCCATCCTTGACCGCCAGGGCCTGGGCTTCCTGGCGGCGCAGCAGGGTTTCGATGCTGGCTTGCAAGTCCTCGAAGGGTTGCAAGGCGGCCGGTTTGTAGTCGACCAGGCGGGCGGCGACCAGGGTGTTGGGGGCGATTTCGATGGCTTCGGTATTGCGCCGGTTTTTGATCGAATCTTCGCTGAACAGCGCGGCCAGCAGTTTTTCATTGCCGAGCGGCCCGTTGGCCGGATTGGCCTGACGCCCCAGCCAGCCGGAACGCTCGATCTTGAGCTTGAACATCTCGGCCACCGGGGCCAGGCTGTCGGCCTGATTGTAGACGGTGTCGGTGAAGGTTTCAGCGGCCTCGGCGAATTTGCGCGCGGCGGCGGCCTTCTTCACTTCGGCTTCGATCTGACGATGGACCTCGGCCAGCGGCCTGACCCTGGCGGGATGAATGCCGGTCAGCTTGATGATGTGGAAACCGAAATCGGATTGGACGACGCCGGAAATCTCGCCTTCCTTCAAGGCGAAGGCCGCATCATCGAACGGCTTGACCATCGCGCCGCGAGCGAAGAAATCGAGATCGCCGCCTTTGCTGGCGGAACCCGGATCGTCGGAATGTTTGCGGGCCAGTTCGGCGAAATTGCCGGGATTTTTGCGCACCTCGGCCAGCACCTCCTCGGCCTTGGCCCGCGCCTTGTCGATACCGAGCTTTTCCGAGGCGATCAGGATGTGGCTGGCGCGGCGCTCCTCCGGCAGCCCGAACTGCGCCTGGTGGCTGTCGTACCAGGCCCTGATCTCGTCTTCGCTGGCCGTCACCTGACTCTTGAACGCCTCCGCCGACAGCACCACGTATTCGACCATCGCCTGCTCGGGCAGCCGGAACCGTTCGTTGTTTTCGTCGTAATATTTCTGCGCTGCGCCGTCGGCCAGCTTGACCTTGCCCAGATAGTCCTCGAGGGCGAAGCGCACTTCCGAAACATCGCGCTTCTCGGTTTGCAGCGCCAGCAGGCGGTCGAGCACGGTGTTGGCGGTAATGCTCGAACGGGTGATGATGGAGCCGACCAGTTGCTGCAAGGTCAGATCCTGGCGGATTTGTTCAAAGAGGCCATTCGGCGTCAAGCCCAGGCGACTCGCCGCCATTTCGTAACGCTCGTTGGAGAACTTGCCGTCGACCTGGAAGGCTTCGATACCCCAAACGAAGCTGCGCACCACATCATCACTGATGACCAGGCGACGCTTGTTCGCTTCCAGCATCAGCAGGCGCTGGTTGATGAGGTCATCGAGAACGGCCTTGTGCGCTTCCGGCGTATCGAGCAGCCTGGCGTCGAACTGTTCTCCAAGCTGGGCGCGCAGTTTTTCCTGCTGCTCGCGCAGGGCCTGCTGGAACTGCTGCTGGTCGATTTTCAAATCGCCAACCTTGGCCACCACATTGGTCGAACCCGAATTATGGAGATACGACTCGATACCGAAAAAGGCGAAGGTGATGGCGATCAGGCCGAGGATCGCCTGGGTAATTTTTCTGTTGTTGCGGATTGCGTCGAACATGACGAAAAAATCCTTGAAAATCGTTCAGGAGGGCCGCTGGCAGCCGGCCAAAAGTTGTCAATGATACCGTAAGTTTGCCGCGCCTTTGCCGCCTGGCGCGTCGGTGACAGGCAAATGGACAAGCTGCCGGTTCAATGGCCCAAATCAGCAGTCACATACATGCGTCTGACCATCCTGGCTCTGCATCGCTGAAGCGCTGCCTCAACCGCCTTTATCGGTATCGGGCATGTCATCGGCCGCGCGCGGCGTTTCGCCGGTGTGTTCGATCCAGCCGCCGCCCAGGGCGCGGTAGAGGTCGACGAGGTTGGTCAGCCGCGCCAGCCGGGCATTGATGAGCGCTTGCAGCGCCGCATACAGATTGGTCTGCGCGGTGAGCACCGGCAGGTAGCTGTCCACGCCGTTCTGGTAGCGCAGTTCGGAAATGGTCAGGGCGCGCTGGTTGGCCACGGTGTTGCGTTCGAGCGCCTTGATCTGTTGATCGTAGGTGCCGCGCGCGGCCAGTCCGTCGGCGACTTCGCGGAAGGCCGACTGGATGGCTTTCTCGTAATTGGCGATCTCGATGCGCTTTTTGATGTTCGCCAGTTCCAGATTGGCGACATTGGCGCCACCCTCAAAAATGGGCAGCGAAATCTGCGGCGCAAAACTCCAGGCCAGCGAGCCGCCCTTGAACAGGTCGTGGAAGGCGAGGCTTTGCGAGCCATAGGCGCCCGTCAGCGAAATCTTCGGGAAGAAGGCCGCGCGCGCCGCGCCGATGTTGGCGTTGGCCGCCAGCAGCATCTGTTCGGCCTGCATGATGTCGGGACGGCGCATCAGCAGATCCGAAGGCAGGCCCTCGGGAATATCGGCGAGCAGATTTTGCCCATCGAGCGGCAGGCTCTGCGGCAGATCCGCCGGCAAGGGCGCGCCGATCAGCAGCGCCAGCGCGTTCTCGGCCTGGGCGCGGGCGCGCCGTTGCGCTTGCAGGCTGGCTTCTGCCGTTTCCACCACGCTTTGCGCCTGACGCAGGTCAAGCTCGGTACCAATGCCGGCGTCGAACTTCACTTGCACGAGGTGGTACGACGCCTGCGCCGTCTTCAGCGTCTCCTGCGTCACTCTCATGAAGTCGTCGGCGGCGAGCAGGGTCAGGTACTGGTCGGCGACTTGCGCCACCAGCGTGATCTCGGCCGCCTGGCGCGCATGGGCCGTGGCGAAATACTGCGCCAGCGCCTGATCCTTGAGGCTGCGGATGCGCCCCCAGAAGTCGATTTCCCAGGAGGCCTGCAAACCGACGTTGTACACGGTGTAGGGATTGCCGAAGGCGCTCTGCATATCATCCGCCGTGCGCGTGCGCGTTCTCGCGCCCACTGCGCCGATGGCGGGGAACAGTTCGGCGCGCGTGATCTGGTATTGGGCGCGCGCCGCTTCGACGTTGAGTAGTGAAACACGCAGATTGCGGTTGTTTTTCAGCGCGATGTCGACGAGTTGCTGCAAGCGCGGATCGACGAAAAACTCGCGCCAGCCGATGTCGGTTGCCGCGCTGCCGTTGGCGCTGCGCCCCGCTGCGCCGGCGGGCTGCGCCGTATAGGCGTCGCCCTGCGGATAGGCCTGCGCCACCGGCGCTTCCGGCCGCTCGTAACCGGGAATGAACGAGCAGCCCGCCAGCAGCGCAGCGGCCACGGCCATTACGGGTAATTTATGCATCTCGTTGCCCTTCCTCGCCCGGCGGGTCTATTGCGTTACCGTCTTCGTCATACTCGTGCGCATGGTGCTCGTCGTAGTGCTGGAGCGCGACATCCGGGTCTTCCGTTTCGTGCGCGAGCTTGGCGCGGATCACGACGAAGAACATCGGGATCATGAAAATCGCCAGGAAGGTGGCGGTTAGCATGCCGCCGATGACGCCCGTGCCGATCGCATGCTGGCCTCCCGAACCCGCGCCCGTGCTGATCGCCAGTGGCAGCACGCCGAAGCCGAAGGCCAGCGAGGTCATCAGGATCGGCCGCAGCCGCAGGCGCGACGCTTCGAGCGCCGCCTCGACCGGCCCCATCTTGTTTTCGGCCTGGAGATTGCGCGCGAACTCGACGATCAGAATCGCGTTCTTCGCCGACAGGCCGATGGTCGTCAACAGGCCCACCTGGAAGAACACGTCGCTTTCCAGGCCGCGCAGCGTCACGGCAAGCAGCGCGCCGATCACGCCGAGCGGCACCACCATGATGACCGCGAACGGAATCGACCAGCTCTCGTACAGCGCCGCCAGACACAGAAACACGACGAGAATCGAAATGGCGTAAAGAAGGGGCGCCTGCGAACCGGACTGGCGTTCCTGATACGAGATGCCCGTCCATTCAAAACCAATGCCCGGCGGCAGTTTCGCCGCGTGTTGCTCCATCGCCGTCATCGCCTGCCCGGTGGAGATGCCCGGCGCCCCCTGCCCCTGGATCTGCATCGACGACACGCCGTTGTAGCGCTCCAGTTTCGGCGAACCGAAGGTCCAGTACCCCTTGCCAAACACATCGAAGGACACCATGTTGCCTTTCGCGTTGCGCACATACCAGAGGTTCATGTCTTCCGGCTTCATGCGGTAGGGCGCGTCGGCCATCACATAAACCTTCTTGATCCGGTTGTCGAGATCGAGAAAGTTATTGACATATTGCGACGCCCAGGCGATCGAGAAGGTCTGGTTGATCGCGGCCGTATCGATGCCCAGGGCCTGCGCCTTCTCACGGTTGATGTCGAGCCTGAATTGCGGCGTGTCGTTGAGGCCATTCGGCCGCACCAGCGCCAGCGTCGCCTTGTCCTGCGCCGCCATGCCGAGCAGCATGTTGCGCGCTTCCATCAGTTTGTCATGACCGACGCCGCCGCGATCCTGCAACTGGAAGTCGAAGCCCGCGGCCGTGCCAAGCTCGGGAATCGACGGCGGATTCACCGGAATCACCATGGCATCCTTGTACCCGGCATAACGCGCGAAGATGCGCCCCACCAGCGCGGGAATTTTCTGATCTTTGCGCTGGCGTTCCGCCCAGTCCTTCATCCGCACGAACAGGAGACCGGCGTTCTGGCCGCGACCCGCGAAGCTGAAGCCATTGATCGCCAACGCCGACTCGACGATCTTTCCTTCGCCGTTCTCTTTATCGAGCAGATAGTCCGAAATGTTGTCCAGCGTGCGCGACGTGGTTTCCTGCGTCGAGCCGGACGGCGTCTGCACGATGATGAACATCTGGCCCTGATCCTCAACGGGCAGGAAGGATTTCGGCAGATTCACGAACAGGAAACCGATGGCGACGATCACGCCGAGATAGATGATTAGCCAGCGCCCCGAGCGCTTGATGACGTGATGCACGCCGTTGTGGTACTTGTCGCGGCTTTTGTTGAACGTGCGGTTGAACCAGCCGAAGAAACCCGTCTTGGCTTCGTGGTGGCCTTTCGGAATCGGCTTGAGCAGCGTCGCGCACAGCGCCGGCGTCAGAGTCAGCGCGACCAGCACCGAGAGCACCATCGCCGCCACGATGGTCAGCGAGAACTGCCGGTAGATGGCGCCCACCGAGCCGCTCGACATCGCCACCGGCACGAACACCGCCGAAAGCACGAGGGCCACGCCGATCAGCGCGCCGGTGATCTGGCCCATCGCCTTGCGCGTCGCCTCCCTGGGCGGCAGCCCTTCTTCCGCCATCACCCGCTCGACGTTCTCGACAACCACGATGGCATCGTCCACGAGCAGGCCGATGGCCAATACCAGACCGAACATCGACAAGGTATTGATCGAGAATCCCGCCGCCGCCATGATCGCGAACGTGCCGAGCAGCACGACCGGCACGGCGATGGTGGGGATGAGCGTGGCGCGCATGTTCTGCAGGAACAGGTACATCACGAGAACCACCAGCAGGATGCCTTCAAGCAGCGTCTTGACCACTTCCTCGATCGACAGCTTGATGAAGGGCGTCGTATCGAAGGGGTACTTGACGACCAAGCCATGGGGGAAATATTTCGCCATGTCGCCCATCTTGGCGCGCACGAGCCGGGCGGTTTCCAGCGCATTCGCGCCCGGCGCGAGCTGGATGCCCATGCCGCCCGTCGGCGAACCGTTGTACTTGGTGTTGAAGTTATACGTTTCGCCGCCCAGCGCGATGCGCGCCACGTCCTTCAGGCGCACCTGCGAACCATCGGGATTCACCCGCAGCAGGATGTTGCCGAAATCTTCCGGCGTGCGCAGCAGCGTCGATGCGGTGATGGTCGCCTGGAACATCTGCCCCGCCGCCGCCGGCGTGCCGCCCAACTGGCCGCCGGCGACCTGCACGTTCTGCGCGGCAATCGCGGCCGTCACATCGGTGGGCACCAACTGAAAATTCGTCAGCTTGTTCGGATCCAGCCATATACGCATTGCGTACTGCGAGCCGAACAAGGTCACCGTGCCCACGCCGTTGATGCGACTGACGGGTTCCAGAATGTTCGATGCCGCATAGTTCGACAGGTCGTAGCGCGACATGCTGTTGTCTTCGGAGACGAAGGCCAGCACCATCAGAAAGCTGCTGCTCGACTTCGTGACCTTGATGCCGACCTGCTGCACCACCTGCGGCAGAATCGGCGTGGCGAGTTGCAATTTGTTCTGCACCTGCACCTGCGCGACATCCGGGTTGGTGCCGGCGGCGAAGGTCAGCGTGATGGTGGCCGTACCCGAATCATCGGACGTGGAGGCAAGGTACAACAGGTTGTCGATGCCGCTCATCTGCTGCTCGATCACCTGCGTCACCGTGTTTTCCACCGTCTTCGCCGAGGCGCCCGGGTAGGTCGCCATGATCTGGATGGACGGCGGCGCGATGGTCGGATATTGCGCGATCGGCAGCGTGAAGATCGACGCCACGCCCGCCAGCATCAGGATGATGGCGATCACCCAGGCGAAGATCGGGCGATCAATGAAGAAATTTGCCATGAAGCAGGCCCCCGCTCAGCGCGCGTTGCCGGAAGCAGGCTGCGCCGCGGCGCTGGCTTTCGGCGCCGGACTGCCGCCGCCCGTCGCCATATCCACCGAAGGCGCGCCCGGCAGCGGCGGCGGCGGCAGTTGCGCCGCCACGGCCTTGACCGGCGTACCCGGCCGAACCTTGTCGATGCCCTGGACGATCACGCGGTCGCCGGCATTCAGCCCGCCCACGACGACCCAATCCTGGCCCTGCGTGCCCGCCGTCTGGATGACTTGCGGTACGACGCCATCAACCTTTTCGCTCTTGCCATCCGCGCCGACGACGGGCTTGCCGTCCTGGCCGATCTTGTCGACCTTGCCCACGAGCAGCACCGTCGCCTGGCCCTTCTGGTCGTGCTGCACGCCAATCTGCGGCACCAGGAAGGCATCGTTGTTGATCCCTTGCTCGATGCGCGCGCGCACGAACATGCCCGGCAGCAACACCCGCTCGGCGTTCGGGAACAGCGCCCGCACCGTCACCGAGCCGGTGGTCTGATCGACCGTCACGTCGCTGAACTGGAGCTTGCCCTGCTCCGCGTAAGTGCGGCCGTCTTCGAGAATCAGCGTGACCTTGGCAGCGTCCGCGCCGCCGGCTTTCAGGCGTCCTTCCTGCATCTCCCGGCGCAGTTTCAGGCCCTCCAGGCTCGATTGCGTGACATCGACATACATCGGATCAAGCTGCTGCACGGTCGCCATCAACGTCGCCGCGCCCGCCTGCACAAAAGCGCCCGGCGTGACTTGCGAAATGCCCACCTGCCCGGCGACCGGCGCCACGACATCGGTATAGCCGAGATTGATCTGCGCGGCATCGACGGCCGCCTTGCCGGCGGCAACGTCGGCTGCCGCCTGCCCCTGCGCCGCGATGGCATTGTCGTATTCCTGCTTGCTGACGGCATTGGCTGCGACCAGCGTCTTATACCGGGCGGCCAGCGCGTTCTGCGTGGCGAGATTGGCCTCTGCCCTCGCCAACGCGGCCCTGGCGCTGTTGAGCGCGGCGATATAAGGCGCCGGATCGATCTTGTAGAGCCGCTGCCCCGCCTTGACCAGCGCCCCCTCGGTAAACTCGCGGCGCAGCACGACGCCATCCACCCGGGCGCGCACCTGCGCGACCAGATAAGCGCTGGTGCGGCCCGGCAATTCGGAGACGACCGGCACGGCGGTCGGCTGCACCGTGACCACGCCGACCTCGGGCGTTTGCGGCGGCGGCGGCGCGGGTTTTCCCCCGCAGGCCGAGAGCATGACAGCAACCGCCAAAACAGGGATCAGGCGAAACGAAATCCATTCGATACGCATGGAACGGCCTCTATGAATCCAACATGAAAAAACGATGCCCCATCAAGCACAAGAGGGACACGCCAGCATCCGCAAAAAACCATCAATCACATAATCCAGCTTCAAGGCTTCATCCGCCTGTTCGCATTCAATGCCGAACAGGCGCTTTGTCCGATCCTGACCGAGCGCCATCGCCGTCAGCAACTCCGCCGCGAACACCGGATCGACGCGGCGCAGGCAACCCTGCGCCATCGCCCGGTCGAGAAACTCCGCCAGCCGCGCGATCATCTGGCCAAAACCATGCTCATACGCCTCGCGCACCAGCGCCGGAAAGCGCGACGCCTGGCTGCACACGGTGCGATAGGCGGCGATGCCTTCCGGGTCGAGCGCCTTGTCGCGGTAAGCCTGGGCGAAGGTTTTCAGGCTCGCGCGCAGATGCTTCGGCTCGCCATCGAGGTGCACGACGATGTCGAGAAAACATCCCTTCGCCGTCTCGGCGAACAGGTTTTCCTTGCTCTTGAAATGATTGTAAAACGTCTGCCGCGCCACGCCGGCGCGGCCGATGATGGCGTCCACGCTGGCCTCGTAGCCTTGCTCAAGGAACAATTCCCTGGCGGCAAGGAGCAACTTCTCGCGGTTGTTGATCGGCGCATGCATGAGACGGGATTCTATTTTGGACTGGAATGTCCAGTCTAGGAAAATTTACGGGGTCAGCAAGCAGCAGGACTCAAGCGGAACGGCGACGGCGGGCTTCGTACAGGCAAACGCCGGCAGCGACCGAGACGTTGAGGCTAGCCACACTACCGTGCATCGGAATGCGCACCAATTGGTCGCAATTCTCCCGCGTCAGCCGGCGCATGCCCTCGCCTTCGGCGCCGAGCACCCAGGCCGTCGCCGCCGGCCAGTCGGCAGCGTAAAGATCCTGGGTTGCCTCGCCGGCAGCGCCGACCACCCAGATTGCACGCTCCTGCAATTCGCGCAGCGTCCGCGCCAGGTTGGTAACCATCACGTAAGGCACCGTCTCGGCGGCGCCGCTGGCGGTCTTGGCCGCCACGTCGGTGAGGCCGGCGGCGCGGTCCTTCGGCGCGATCACGGCGTGTACGCCGGCGGCATCGGCGACGCGCAGGCAAGCGCCAAGATTGCGCGGATCGGTAATGCCGTCGAGAACGAGCAGGAAAGCCGGTTCTGCCAGGGTATCGAGCACATCGTCGAGGCGCGCCAGCTTGCGCCCGCCTTCGATGCGGGCAATCACGCCCTGGTGCCGGGCGCCGGGCGCCATGCCGTCGAGCCGCTTGCCGTCGGCGGCGATGACGCGCACCTTTTGCAATTCGGCATGGGCCAGCAGGTCGCGGGCACGCCCATCCTGGCGGCTGGCGTCGATGACGATTTCCTTGACCGCCGCCGGGTCGTGACGCAGCTTGGCGGTGATGGCATGAAAGCCGTAGATCAGACGGGAAGACATGGCGGTTTCTGGAAAAACGAAGGAGGCATTCTAGCGCAGCCTCTGGTGGGGCGGCCCTGCATGGCCGTTCCGTTCAGGGCAATCGCATGAATCCGATTGTCATGGCGGAAGGCTGTGCGCAGGCGCAACGTCAACTCCCTCGCCCCGCTTGGCGGGGAGGGCGGGGGTGAAGGGAGCCGTTTTCTCGCTTTCATGGCGGTGAATCAGGCGGAAAAATCAAAATTTGCTGAACAACGCCCCTCACCCCAACCC
>WQUQ01000256.1 GCA_009782025.1 Desulfobulbus sp.
CCTGGAAAACCTCCTCAACGCCCTGGGCACCCAGTTGCTCGGCCCCGAGCAATGGAAGACGCTACGCGGCGACCCCAACGGCAACACCTGGTTCGACTTGAACGACACCACCCATGCCGACGCCGACGGCAACTGGGTGACCTACGCCGGGCGCAACCGGTTTTATGAAATGCTCGACAAGCTGGTCAACAGCGCCGCCTACACGAACAAAGATGTCCTCGGCCACCTCACCCTCACCGCCCTGACTCCCGATCAAACCGCCGCGCTCAAGGACAGCGCCCACACCGACTTCGGCGCCTTCGCCGCCCTCTACAGCCTCAGCCCCTTCGTGCTTGCGGGCGACGGCCTCGAAGCCGCCATCGGCCCCGCCTGGGGCAAGCTCTACGACGACTGGAAGGAAGACCAAGGACTCGACGCCGGTCAAACCCACACCAGCGACACCTGGTACGCCGACCGGGGCGACTTTCTCCATTACTGGCTCAAAGGGGCAGGGGAGAACAAAACGGTCGTCGATGTCGACAACACCTTCTCCGACCTGCCCAACACGGACCAGCGCGTCTACGAACAACTCGACAGCGGGCAGAAAGTCATCGTGCAAAACGGCTCGATCACGGGCAACGACAACCCCAACACCGGGAAAGACAGCCAATATTATTTGTTCGGCGGCAACGGCCTCGACGTCGAAACCGGCGGCAAGCGGGACGACCACCTCTACGGCCAGGGCGGGCTGGATGTACTGACCGGCGGCCAAGGCAACGACTACCTGGAAGGCGGCGAAGGGCTGGATCTCTACCGCTTCACCACCGGCGACGGCCAGGACACCGTCTTCGACTCCGACGGCAAGGCGATCCTCCAGCGCAACGGCGAACTCTACGTGCTCGGCACCCAGACCGGCGACGATACCTGGACCGGCGGCACCGGGGCCAATGCCTTCACCGCCACGCGGAACGGCAACGACCTCATCCTCACCTTCACCGACAACGCCAATGGCAGCGCGCCAGACAGCCTCACCCTCAAAAACTTCGACTTCAAAAAAGCCGCCACCGCCGAAGGCAGCTACGGGCTACGCCTGATCCCCGACCTGCCGGCGAAGCCGAACGCCCCCCTCGCCGGCGACCTCGCCGACTGGGACAGCGACCCGGGCAAAAACGGCATCCAGCCCCAATACGACGACTTCGGCAACACCCTCCGCGCCGACGGCCAGGATGGCCGGCCGCTGATTCCACAACCCGGCCGTGCCGACGTGCTCAGAGGCAGCGGCGACGCCGACTGGATCGAAGGCGGCGCCGGCGGCGACCTCCTCTTCGGCAACGGCGGCAACGACGTGATCTTCGCCGACACCAGCCACGACGGCAGCCTGACGCTGACCGCCGCCATCCAGGATGGCGAAAAGGACGACGGCACAGGAAGCGCGGCCGACCTGCTGGCCGGCGGGGCCGGCAACGACACCCTGATCGGCGGCACCGGCGGCGATCTTCTGGTCGGCGGCCCCGGCCAGGACATCCTCATCGGCGGCGCCGGCAACGACAACCTCTGGGGCGACAGCGAAATCTACTCGGCCAGTTTCAGTTGGACTCTCGAACGGCAAATCCAACAACAAGCCAATGGCAGACTCTACCTCAGCACCCTGATCAACGGCGACTGGCAAACCAGTGACCAATACGACGGAACCGTCGGCAGCCCCGACCTTCTCATCGGCGGCGCCGGCGACGACTGGGCCATGGGCGGCGGCGGCGACGACCTGATCCTGGGCGGCACCGGCAACGACGTCCTCTTCGGCGAAGGCGGCGACGACGTCCTGATCGGCGGCGACGGCGAGGACGGTTTATACGGCGGCATCGGCAACGACATCCTCGACGGCGGCGCGGGCGACGACACCCTGCTCGGCGGCGGCCCAAAGGCTACGGTCGAGGAGTTTTGCGTACAGGCAATACCTGCATCAGTTCAGCGACATTCAAGCCAAGGCCGTGCGCCAGTCGCCAGACGTTGTAGAGGCTCAGGTTGCGCTCGCCGCGCTCAACCGCTCCCACGTAGTTCGGATGCAAGCCAGCCCGGTCGGCCAGCATCTCCAGGGTCAACTGCCTGGCGACACGGAATTCCCGAAGCCGGGTACCAAATGCCGCCTGCACCCGATCACGTTCTTGAGCAAAGTGCGCTTCGAGCGGTTGAGGCTTGTTGACGAGTGACCGAACCATGCCGGGCAGTCTTCCGGCACACACTCTATGAGTACACAAACTATCCGTTTTGTTACGCTACAATTCGATCCGCAAGTTTCAGTAGCAGAAGGCGTGACGAATGAACAGGGTTAACGACGACCATTGGAGGATCGCTGCATGAAACGCACATTCATTGGTTCACTGCTGTTCAGCTTCTTGCTGACGGCGTGTGTCGGGCCGTCACCGGCGGACACGGCACAACGGGAAGCGGCGCAAGCGCGGCTGACCAAGGCCGAAGCGATGTTTCAGGAGCGGTGCAAGACGGCCGGGGAGTTCATCTACCGCACTGCGGATAACGTTGAAGGGGTGTTTCTGCTCAAGCTGCGCCCCAAGAATAACTTTGACGATCAGTACCGGATGGATGATCCGTATGGCAGAGATTTGGAAGAGGATGGGTACATCCAAGCCTTCCTCTGGAAGCGAGATGCCAAGGGGCTTTTCAATACCATAGCTGCTGGTGGTTACGGCTACGCCGATGCCATCGACCCGAAAGATGGCAAACGCTATCGCTACACAGGCGGAATGAAAGTCGTTGGCAAGCAAGACCCGACGGCCCACAACATCAAGCTGGCGATGGAAAGAAACCCAAACTACGACCTGAACATTTACAGCTTCCGCCTCGACAAAGTTCCTGCCCCCGATCCCGCGCCGCGCTACGGCGTGACCTACGACGACATCTCAACCCGCGAGGAACGCGACTACTGGATTGCCGGTAGTTCGCTGAAAGTGATCGACCTCAAGACCAATGAAGTGATGGCCGAGCGCATTGGCTACATGATGGATCGTGGCCAAGGGAACAAATCAGGAGGGCGGTCGCCGTGGTTGTTCGCGGCAGATCATGCGTGCCCAAGATTTGGGCCAGAGGAAGTCGGAGTACCGCGTTTTTTCCACCAGTTGCTTCAAACCCGAAATTTTGTAGAAAAAACCCTTCACATTACCGAGGAGAAATGACATGCCTACCGTTACTGATTACCTGAAATACGCCAATCTCCAGATGGCCGCCGAAGCATTCCTGAAAGACCCAAAAACGGACGCTGAATATTATTCAGGAATAGCCATGATAAATGCCCTCAAGGCGGGCAACGGCTACGCCTCCAAATTCACCGAATCCGAAGCCATCAAATTCGAGAGCGAATGGGTAGTACTCGACCAATGCAAGAACACGAACACCGGCTTCTCCGGGACGTTGTTCAAGAACAAAACAACCGGCGAACTCGTCCTCAGCTTCCGCTCCACCGAATTCATTGACGACGCCATCCGCGACAGCGCGGCGACCAACGCCCTGGAAGTGCACGACACCGGCTGGGCCTGGGGCCAGATTTCCGACATGGAAGCCTGGTACGCCCAACTCAAGAAAGACGGGCTGATCCCCGCCGGATCGCAACTCAACGTCACCGGCTACAGCCTGGGCGGCCATCTGGCCACCGCCTTCAACCTGCTACACAACGACGAGTTCATAGCGAACGGCACCCAAGTCATCACCTTCAACGGCGCCGGCGTCGGGGAAATCAAGACCGGCACTCTCGCTGACGACCTCAATTATTTCAACGACCTGCGCACCAGCGAAAC
>WQUQ01000257.1 GCA_009782025.1 Desulfobulbus sp.
AAGGGGCTTTGTTCCCTCCCCTGCTTGCGGGGGAGGGCTAGGGTGGGGGCCAACAGCGCTGGAAATTTGATGTAATCATTCAAACAGAAACCGCTCTAATTGCCGGGTGAATAGTTTGCGCCGTCTGCGGATTCGTGACCCGCGCTGGCGATCAGGATGTCGGTCTCGGCTTCGATCAAGAGGTGCTTGGTGGTGCTGCCGAGCAGCAGTTCTTCGACGATGTGCATACCGCGCTTGCCGGCGACGATCAGGTCGCAGTCCTGGACGTCGACCTGTTCCAGAATCAGGCCGGTGGGGTTGCCGCTCGGGGCGGACAGGCGCGTTGTCGCTGCGGGCAACCGTTCGTTGCCGACCAGTTCGCGCAGTTGGCGCATGGCCTTGATCTGGGCCTCGGCGCGGTATTGCTCGATGACATCGTTATTGACCCCGGCGTAGCGCATCTTGCGCTCGAAGGGGATTTCGACGACGTGCAGCAACACGATCTCGGCGCCCGGCGCGATTCGCCGCGCCAGGCGCAGGGCGGCCAGGGCGGCCGGCGAGAAATCCATGGCCACCAGGGCGCGGCGGTAGGGGCCGGCGACCGGCCGCTTGACCACCAGCGTCGGCCGCTGTGTCTTGCGCAGGAGGCGCATAGCGGTCGAGCCGATGGTCAGTTGGCGCAGAAAATCCTCGCCGCGCGAGCCGACGACCAACAGATCGGCGTCGCTGGCCTCGGCCTGTTCGTACAGGGCATCGACCGGCTTGCCGAAGATGACCCGATAATCGGCGGCGACCTGGCCGATGCGCGCCAGTTCGCCGGCGATGGCCTGCAATTGCCGGCTGGCGTCGTTGCCGAGGGTGACGGAGATGGGCGGGGCATCCGGGGCGAGCAGGCGCTGGATGTCGTCGAACAGGCCCGGCGCAATGGCGTGCGCGAGATGTAGCGGACAACCCAGTTCGCCGGCCAGCCGACCGGCCCGGTCGATGGCATGGCGCGAGGCGGCCGAGAAATCGGTGGCGGCGAGAATGCCGTGGCTCATGACGTTTCTTCTCCCTGGCCGTCGCGGCCGGTTTGGCTTCTGAAGATGGCGGCGCGCATCAACAGCATGGTGGTCACCGGCGATGTGAGAACGAGAAAGAGGGTAATCAGCAGTTCGTGGATGACCGGCCGCCCGGCGGCGGCCGATGAGGTCAGCATCGAGGCGATCAGGACGCAGCCGGCGCCCAGGGTGTTGCCCATGGTCGGCGCGTGGATGCGGGCGTAGAAGCCATCCAGGCGCAGCAGGCCGAGCGAGCCGATGAGCGCCAAAAGGCCGCCGGCGATGAGCAGGATGGCGGCGGGCAGGGCCAGCCAGGGCGAGAGGGACGATAAAGCGGGGACGACGCTCATGGTTCGATCACCTCGCCGCGCAGCAGGAATTTGGCCATCGCCGTCGAACCGACGAAGCCGAACAGCGCGATCAACAGCGCGATGTCGAAATAAATCGCCGAGCCGATGCCGATGCCGAGCATCAAGATCGACAACAGGCCGTTGATGTACAGGGTATCGAGAGCGAGGATGCGATCTTGCGCCGTGGGGCCGCGCAGGAGGCGAATCGCCGCGCACACCATGCCGGTGGCAAAGCAGGCGAGGGCGAAGTGCACGGCCCAGTCGAGGAGGCTATTGGCGTTCATTCAAAAATCTCCATCAGGGGACGTTCGTAGCGCTGCTTGATGGTGTGCAGCCAGGCGGCCTCGTCCTGCAAATCGAGAACGTGCAGGGTCAGCACGTGGCTGTCCGGGTCGAGGCCGGCGAAAACCGTGCCGGGCGTCGCCGTGATGATGATGGACAGGGCCGCGAGGCCATGCGGGTCGCGCAGTTCGAGGGGAATATCCAGGAAGCCGACCTTGGGCTGCTGGCGGATGGTGCCGAGGATGATGCGCCCGACCGCGAAATTCGAGCGGACGATATCGCAGAACACATGCCAGCACAGCGCCAGAGCCAGGCCGAGGCGGCGCAGCCGGGCCGTGCGCGGGCGAAGTTTACGCGCCAGGTAGCCGATCAGCAGCGCAAACAGCAGGCCGAACAACCACTGATACAGCGCCAGCGAGTCGTTGACCACCAGCCACATGAGCAGCAGCAGGATTTCCAGCAGCGGCGGTTTCCAGACTAGCGTCATGGCGTTGCGCTCCCCGGCGGATAGGGAATCACCGTGCGGATATACGCGCCGGCGTCATACAGTGAATCCGAAGCGGCGGCGCAATAGGCCATCGCGCCCTCGGGCGCCAGCGCCAGCCACAGGCAGACCAGCAGCAAGGCGGCGACCGGGCCGGCTTCCAGCCATTGCAGGTGCGGCGCTTGCCGCTCCATATCCCAGAAAACGCGGATGCCCAGGCGCGACAAGGCAATCAGGCCGGCCATGCCGGACAGCACCAGGGCCGCGATGAACAGCCCGACATGCAGCGGCGGCGCCTGCGGCAGCGAGGCGAGCGACGCGCCGAGCAGGGCGAATTTGCCGACGAAGCCCGATAGCGGCGGCAACCCGGTCAGCAACAGCACGCAAGCGACGAAGGCGAGGCCGAGAAAAGCCATCGCCGCCGGAATGGCGACGCCGACCATCTCGTCGGGATGTTCGCTATCGTGGCGGGCGGACTCCATGCCGAAAGCCTCGAAACTGATCGCCAGCATGTCGGCGCCCTGTTTCCGATTGCGCTCGGCCATTTCGATCAACATGAAAAAAGCGCCGCTGCCGAGCACCGAACTGATCAGGTAATAAATCGCCGGCCCGGTCAGCAGGGTGCCGGTAAAACCGAAGGCCGTCAGCAGCGTGCCGGAAGAAACGACGACGAGAAAAGCGGCCAGGCGGTCGAGCTTCTGCGCGCTGAGCACGCCCAGGGTGCCCGCCGCTATCGTCACCAGGCCGCCGTAAAACACCCAGTCGCCGCCAAAAGGCGCCGGAGCCGCGCCACTTTCCTGCAACAGCACGCCGATACGCAGCAGCGCGTAAACGCCGACCTTGGTCAGAATGGCGAAAATGGCCCCCACCGGCGGCACCGCATTGCCATAAGTGGCGGGCAGCCAGAAATTCAGCGGCCAGGCCCCGGCCTTGACGAGAAAAACGACGCCGAGCAGGGCGGCGGCGACATGGAACAACTGGCGGTCGCCCGCATCGAGCGCGGCGACGCGCAGCGGCAGTTCAGCCAGATTGAGCGTGCCGGTCAGGCCGTACATCAGCGCCGCGGCGATCAAAAAGAACAGCGAAGCCAGCAGATTGACCGCGATGTAATGCAGCCCGGCGCGCACCCGCGGGCCGCCCGAGCCATGCAGCGCCAGACCATAGGAAGCGGCCAGCATGACCTCGAAAAAAACGAAAAGATTGAACAGATCGCCGGTCAGAAACGTGCCGTTCAGCCCCATCAACAAAAACTGGAACAGCGGCAAAAAATGCACGCCGGCCTTCTCCCAGCGGGCAATCGAATAAACCAGCGCGGCCAGGCCGAGGGTCGCGGTCAGCGTCAACATCACCGCCGCCAGCCGGTCGACGACCAGCACGATGCCAAACGGCGGCGCCCAGTTGCCCAGCGTATAAATACCGATCGAGCCAGACCACGGCGCCGTCACCCAGCCGCCCGCCATCGCCAGCAGCGCAACGGCAACGACGCCTTGCAACAGCACGGCCAGCAGCGCCAACGCAAAACGCGGCCCATGCCGACTATCGCTCGACAACAACAGCAGCGCCCCGGTCAACATCGGGATCAGGATCGGCAGGATGGGGAGGTGTTGCAGCCAGGAGGTCATGATGGAGCGATTCTGCCTCAGAAAGCGC
>WQUQ01000258.1 GCA_009782025.1 Desulfobulbus sp.
TTTTTAAATCAGCCGAGCACGCGAAGGCGAAGCGCAGACAGTGCGGTTGCACGGCAAGCGAAGCCGACAAAGTGATCGGTTGATTTGGAAATGGAATAACATTGCATTCAACCCGGACTGCCTACGGCCAGCCGGCTAACTTGAGCGTCAGCCTTCCCTGAAACGGCAACCCATTGATGAAACATATCCCCCGCCGCCGTTTTGGCCAGAATTTCCTGATCGACCACGGCATCATCGCCGCCATCGTCAACGTCATCGCCCCGCAGCGCGGCGATGCCGTGGTTGAGATTGGCCCCGGCCTGGGGGCGCTGACTGAACCGCTGCTGGCCCGGCTCGACCATCTGCACGTCGTCGAAATCGACCGCGACCTGATCGCCCGCCTGAAAAAGCAATACCCGCCCGAGCGCCTCTCCATCCATGAGGGCGACGCGCTGGCCTGTGATTTCGCGGCCATCGGCGGCAATCTGCGCCTGGTCGGCAACCTGCCCTACAACATCTCGACGCCGCTGCTGTTTCATCTTGCCGATTACGGCGACCACATCCGCGACATGCACTTCATGCTGCAAAAGGAAGTCGTCGAACGCATGGTGGCCGTGCCCGGCGACGGCGATTTCGGCCGCCTGTCGGTGATGCTGCAATACCGCTTCCACCTCGAATGGCTGCTCGACGTGCCGCCGGAGAGCTTCGACCCGCCGCCCAAGGTGCAATCGGCAGTGGTTCGCCTGATTCCCAGGGCCGCCACCGACCTGACGGCAAAAAACCCGGCGCGCTTCGCCCGCCTCGTCCAGACCGCTTTCGCCCAGCGCCGCAAGATGCTGCGCAACACCCTCAAGGGCGTGCTCGACGAAACCGGCTTCAACGCCCTCGGCATCGATCCGACCCTGCGCCCGGAGGATCTGGCGGTCGAGGATTATGTGCGCATCGCCAACAGCCTTGGCGACTGACCTCGACGAGTCGCCTCGATAAACCGTTACGCTCAGATCAGCCGGGACAGCCGGGCGGATACCATCTGAATATGCCGACCCAGATTTTCGATACAGGGTCGAAAGCGCTGGCTGAATCCGGGTTCATTCGCCAGCCGGGCGATGTACGTGCGCGCCAGCGTTTGCGCACGCCGCCAGGTATCGTTGGCAATGTCGGCGTGAATGGATGTTTCCGGCAGTGTATCAGGCAGCCCGCCGCCGCTGCGCGGGGCGAAGGTCATGGGACTCATGTCATAGGCTGGAGCAATGTCATAGGGCCGGCCCTGCCTGGACATGAAGGATAGATTGCCGCTGTGCATGTCGGTATTGCCAATCAGGCTGCCAAAAGCCCACAGCAAATCCGCCGTGGCGGCTGCGTCAGGGCTGATCACGCCATCTGCCGCAAGCCGCTGGACGATGGCGGGCCAGGCCGCCGATCCCGCGCCGACAAATTCCGCATCCAGCGCTGCCAATGAAATCAACAGGCGCCGGCCAAGACTGCCGATCCGGTCGAAGCGTTCGACTTCAAGAAATCGCTGGCCGCCAGCGTCGCGTATTTGCGTTGTGGCGGCGGGAATGCCTGCTTCGCGCAAGGTCGTCAGCGCCAGATGTTCGGCCAGCAGCAGGTCGCGCCATCGTTCCGTCACCGGCCCCGGCTCCCGTTCGCTGAACTTGACGATCAGGTGTTTCGGGCCGTTCGGTGTCATGGCATAGGTCGTGAACTTGGGTTGCTCGCCGCCGGCGGAAGATCCCGGCGCGTCACCGTCAGCCGCCGCCAAGGCCAGGGCGGCATAGGCCGTCGGCTTTTGCTCTTCGGCCAATGGTTCAGGGGCTGGCATGGCCAGAAATCCGTCCCTGGCGGCATCGCCCAGCAACAGATTGCCCGTGACATCGTGTCCGTGCGCCAGCAAGGCGCGTAACACATGCGTATCGGTCCACTCCGTGATGCGTCCTGGCAGCCCCAGAGCCGGGCCGTGCCGAGCGGCGTAAATACGGCCCAGATAGCCCTGCGGGCGCATGTCGAATAGCCACCACGGCAAGCCATCGCTGTGCTGTGCGCGCCCGCCTTCCCGGCGCATGACAAACCCCTCGGGGCGAACCGGTATGAGATGACCGAGGCGCTCGATTTTCGCTTCTGCGTTGACGCGGTAAACGGCCATATCCGGCAAATCTCTCGACGCATCACGGAGGGCATATTGAATGGATGGGCCAGCCCCAAGACGTACAATTTCATCACTCAGCGCGCCGAGTGCACGCCACAGCGTAGGCTGGCTAAGTCCTGTTTTTTCAATGAGTTGCCGGGTTGTTAACGGGCCGCCTGAGAGATGCTGGCGAATACCATCTGCGTGACGCGGCATGTTCTGAATAAATAGATGAATAGATTTTTGAATGAAAATACCGCTTCGGCGCCATTGGGTCAACGCCGCTGACCCTGTCGCGTAAAATGTGGGTCATACAAACAAAAAGGCGGCCGGGTTGCCCCGGCCGCCTGCTGCGCGAAAAGCGCCAGAAACCTTGCCTTACTTTTTCTTCATCGGGCAAGTATTCATACCAAGGATCGGGTAGAACGGGCACCAGCCCATCAGGCCGGTGGCCAGCGGGATGACGCCGATCCAGGCCCAGATCGGGCCGCCCATCAGCGCCCAGGCGATCAGGGCGATACCGGCGACGATGCGCAGGATTTTGTCGATGCCGCCAACATTGCTTTTCATGTCACTTTCTCCATCAGGGTTGGAAATGCTGCGGGGCGGACTGTAGCGGATGCGTCGGGGCGGCGTCTGTAACCTGGGTCACGCAGCGGCGATGCGTTGCAGGCCGGAGCGGTCGATGAGGGCGATCCGCCCCCGACCGAGGTCGACCAGGCCCTGGGTGGCGAAGCCGTTGAGCAGGCGGCTGACGATTTCGCGCACGCTGCCGAGTTCGTCGGCCAATTGCTGGTGGGTGATGGCCAGCCTGTCGTCCTGGCAGGCCAGCAGCAGGCGGGCCAGACGCTGATCGAGGCGGGCGAAGGCGACTTCCTCGACCAGTTGCATCAGTTCGCCGATGCGCTCGGCGAACAGGTGGAAGACGAAATCGCGAAAAGGGGCATGGCCCAACATCAGTTCGGCGAAAACGGGAATCGGCAGCAGCAGCAGGGTCAGCGGCGTTTCGGCAATGCCGCGGGCGTTGTAGTTGCTGTGCCCGAGCAGGCAAGAGGAGGAGATGATGCAGGAACCGCCCGGCTCGACCCGGTAGAGCATCAATTCGCGCCCGTTGGCGGCGCTCTTGCAAACCTTGATGCGGCCGGCGAGCAGCAGCGGAAAGCCTGAACAGGGCTGATGTTCGGAAAAGACCTGAGCGCCGGTCGGTACTTCCATCACTGCGCCCGGCTGCAACAGCGCGGCCAATTGCGCCGGCGTCAGGCCGGCCAGCGCCGGGTAGAGGGCGAAGAGACGCGGCGGGTCGATGGCGGCGGCGTTCACGTGAGTCACTCCGGGCTGAAGCCCGGAGCTTCCTCGCCACGAGTTTGGGGCACCTCCGGCAGCGAAATCACGCTTGGCTCGCTTGACCCCGGCCTGAAGGCCGGGCTTCTCGCTTGCGCCGTGGTCAAATCCAGCGTGGCCCACACCGGCGCATGGTCGGACGGGCGTTCGCGCTGGCGCGGCGCGCGGTCGATGCCGGCCGCCGTGCAGCGCGCGGCCAGTGGCGTCGAGAGCAGGATGTGATCGATGCGCAGGCCGAGATTTTTCTGGAAGCCGAGCATCCGGTAATCCCACCAGGAGAAGGTTTTTTCCGCTTGCGCGAAGAGCCGGAAACTGTCTTGCAGACCGAGG
>WQUQ01000259.1 GCA_009782025.1 Desulfobulbus sp.
TTTCTCTGGGCGCGCTACCTGCGCTGCAAGAGCGACCTCAAGGTGCGTGACGGCTTTTTGCTGATCGCGCTGGTGTGGACCGTGCTGCCGCTATTCGCCGCGCTGCCGTTCTTGTTGCAACTCGGCATGACGCCGACCCACGCCTATTTCGAGGCGGTCGCCGGCATGACCGCGACCGGGGCGACGATCATCAGCGGCCTCGACAGCCTGCCGCCGTCGATCAACCTGTGGCGCTGCCTGATGCACTGGCTGGGTGGCATGGGCCTGATCGTGCTGGCCGTCGCCATCCTGCCGCTGCTCGGCATCGGCGGCCGGCAAATGCTGCAAGTCGAAATCCCCGGCCCGATGAAAGACTCGAAAATGACACCGCGCGTCACCGAAACGGCCAAGGGCCTGTGGCGGGTCTACTTCGCCATCACCGCCGCCTGCGCCCTGGCCTACCGCTGGGCCGGCATGAGCGGGTTCGACGCCGTCTGCCACGCCTTCTCCACCGTCGCCCTCGGCGGCTTCTCGACCCACGACGCCAGCATCGGCTATTTCAATTCGCCAACCATCGAAACGATCACCATCGTTTTCATGTTCCTCTCCGGCATCAACTACGCCACCCATTTCGTCGCTTTCAGCGGCCGCTCCCTGCGCCCCTACCTGCGCGACCCGGAAGCCGGCTGGTACCTCGGCGTACTGGTGGTCAGCGTCATCCTCCTCACCAACTACATCTGGAAGGAGGGCGTTTATCCCGATATTTCGACGGCCTTTCGCCACGTCATCTTCCACGTCGTCTCGATCGCCACCACCACCGGCTACACCACCGTCGACTACGGCCAGTGGCCGATGTTCGCCGGCCTGTGGATGATCTTCCTGTGCAGCTTCGCCACCAGCGCCGGCTCGACCGGCGGCGGCATCAAGATGCTGCGCGCCATCCTGCTCTACAAACAGGTGTACCGCGAACTGATCCGCGCCATGCACCCGGCGGCCGTCTACAACGTCCGCCTCGGCGGCCAGACGGCCCCGCAATCGGTGCTCTTCGCCGTGCTCGCCTTCGCCTTCATCTACATGGTCTGCACCGTGACGCTGACGCTGGCGCTCTCCTTCACCGGCCTGGACATCGTCACCGCCTTCACCGCCGTCGCCGCCTGCATCAACAACCTCGGCCCCGGCCTCGGCCTGGTCGGGCCAGCCAACAACTACCAGGCGCTGGCCGATTTCCACCTCTGGGTCTGCACCTTCGCCATGCTGCTCGGCCGCCTGGAAATCTTCACGCTCCTCGTCGTGCTGACGCCGGCTTTCTGGCGAAAGTAAGCGAGGAATCAGGAAAAAATCAGGAAAATGAAATGCGTCAAGGGTTTGCCATAGCTATTGTGCTATACGCCATTGGCGCATAAGCTACAGCATATGGAATTCATTGAAACCGCAACATTCACCCGCTTACTGGCCGATCTGCTGACAGATGACGAGTACGCAGGTCTCCAAAATGTCTTGGTGGAGAACCCGGAACGGGGTGACATCATCAAGGGCGGCGGCGGAATCCGCAAGTTGCGCTTCGCACTGCCCGGGCGCGGCAAGCGAGGTGGCGTTCGGGTGATCTATTACTGGCTCCGGGACGATGGGCAGATTTATATGCTGCTGATCTACCCGAAGTCCAAAAAGGATAATCTCACCGACCGGGAGACCGCCTTGCTGCGCGAATTTGTCAAGGAGTTATGACGATGGAACAAGCACTGTTCGATGATCTGATGCAGAGCCTGAAAGAAGCCAAGGCGATTGCTCATGGTGAAGCTGCGGCCTCGCGCCGGATCAAGGTAACGCCGCCCGATGTAAAGGCTGTACGCGAACAGATCGGACTATCGCAAAGCGAGTTTGCCCGTCTGATGCGGGTCAGCATCAAGACCCTGCAAAACTGGGAGCAGTGCCGCCGCAACCCCACCGGCCCCGCTGCCGCCTTGCTCAAGATCGTGCGCAACGCGCCGGATGTGGCGCTCAAGGCTCTGCACGCCTGATTTCCGGCGCGCCATGAAAAACCCCGCCGCAGCGGGGTTTTGATTTCACCTGATTGGTTCCGCTTTCACTCCGCATCCGCCATCACCGTCCGGCCATCGGCCCAGGCGCGCAGCGCGGCGACTTGTTCGGCCATGACGACGGAGAGCGGGCGGGTGCGGGCGATTTCGTCGAGGAGGTGACGGGCGGCGAGCGGCTGTTTTTCGCCCAGCGCCTCGTAGAGCGCCGAGACGATGGCCTGTTCGATTTCGGCGCCGGAAAAACCGGCGGTGGCGGCGGCCAGCGCCGCCAGATCGAATGGCGCGGGGTCGATGCGCCGGCGCATGAGATGAATGCGGAATATCTCCGCCCGCACGGCGGCCGAGGGCAGATCGACAAAGAAAATTTCGTCGAAACGGCCCTTGCGCAGCAATTCCGGCGGCAGATGCGAAATGTCGTTGGCCGTGGCGGCCATGAAAACGCGCGCTTTGCGTTCGGACATCCAGGTCAGCAGCGTACCGAGGACACGGCGCGAGACGCCGCCGTCGGCATCGCCGTCGTCGCTGGCCAGCCCTTTTTCGACTTCGTCGATCCACAGCACACAGGGGGCCATCGCCTCTGCCGAATGCAGCGCGGTACGCAAATTGCGTTCGGTTTCGCCGTGGAACTTGTTGTACAGCGTGGCGAAATCGAGCCGCAACAGCGGTACGCCCCACGCCCCGGCGATCGTTTTGGCGGCCAGGCTTTTGCCCGCGCCCTGCACGCCCAACAGCAAAACGCCGCGCGGCGCATCGAGGCCCTGCGTCGCCGCTTCGCCGATAAAAACGGCGCGGCGCTGGGCCAGCCAGCGTTTGAGCGTGACCATGCCGCCGATCTGCTCCATGCTGCCGGTGTCGATTTCAATTTCCAGCGAATTTTCGCCCAGCATTTCCTGCTTGCTTTTCAGGATGCGCTCGATGTCGCTCATGGTCAGCGCGCCATCATCGTGGATCGCCAGCCGGATCAGCCGCCTGACATCCTCCTCGCACAAGCCGGCCAGATGCTGCACGAGGAGCGGCACTGCCGCATTGTCGCCGGTCACCTTGCGCCCGGCGTTCTGTGTCGCGTAAAGCTCGAATTCACTGCGGATCATGGCCCGGATTTCGCTCACATCCGGCAGATGCGGCGTGAACCGCGTGGCGTGCCGCGCCAGATCGGCGGGCAAAGCGAGTTCCGGCGAGAGCAGGACCAGGATGCGCGGACAGTCGTTGTAACTGTGGGCGATTTCCTTCAACAGCCGCAGATTGACCGGATCGTCGAGAAAGGGGTGGGCATCGCAAAGGAGATAAATCCCCGCTTCGCAGGTTTTTTCGATGGCCCGTAACGCCGGCTGCAAGGCTTGCGTGTCGGCAATCTCGTGGCGGCGCTCATTGATGGCTTCGAGCGCCGGGCGGTAGCCTTCCACCGTGTTCCAGTTGTCGTTGCGGCCACCTTCATAGCGGAAATTCTGCCGCGTCAGGCCATCGGCCACGCTCCAGGTGAAAAAAGCCAGATTATCGGCGCGCGCCGCCTTTTCAATCAGGCTGCGGACTTTCGCTTCTTCATGCGATTCGATAATGACCAGCGGAAAACGCGAGCGCAAAACCAGCCGCAGATCGTTGAGATCATCCATCGAAATTCCTTCTCCTGTGGCGGGATTCTACATATTGAACCGGCCATTAACCCAGATTTCCCATTTACCCCGCCTTGCTCTCGCAGTCTCAAGCGCTGGAGAAGTGAAGGGAGAAGTCGATTGGCATCTCGAAGGTTCTGGCCCGATT
>WQUQ01000260.1 GCA_009782025.1 Desulfobulbus sp.
AATTCGGCCCAGGTGAGGGTCGCGTCGGCCAACACGAATTCGCCGATGGCGCCGTCTGCGCCGCCCGTGATCCATACCCCCTGGGTGTTCTCGCTCCAGCGCACCATCAGGTTGCCGTCCTTGCGGCTGACCGTTGAGAGGTCGCCCAGGCTCACGCCGAGTTCGAGCCGGTTGGCGCCTTCGGTGTCGTCGATGGCTTCCAGCGTGTTGTTTTGTATCGGGGCCTCCGTGGCGCCAATCCGGTAGGTGTCGTCGCCCGCCCCGCCATTCATGTAGTCTTGGCCCGCACCGCCGAGCAGGAGGTCGTCGCCGGCATCACCATACAAGGTGTCATCGTCGGCTCCGCCATCCAGGGTGTCGTCGCCGGCCCCGCCGTCCAGATAGTCCTTGCCCGCGCCACCGAGCAGGGTGTCGTCGCCGCCCATACCCCACAACGTGTCGTTGCCCGCCCCGCCATTCATGCGGTCGGTGACGGCGCTACCCACCAGCACGTCGTCGCCCGCTGTGCCGTCGATGTCGAACCCCTGGGCGAGGATGTCCTGGTAGCTCATGACGCTGCCGTCATCGAAGCGGATTTCACCGACGACCGGCGTGTCGTCGGGATGATCGCTATCAAAATCCGCAAAATGCACCCCTTCGCCATGGCCGACATCGACGAACAGCGAGCCGAGCCGGAACGTGACATCGGCCTTGGTGATCCCCGGCCCCAGAATCAGTACGCTGGCCTCCGGGTCGTTGGCGTTGACCGGCGTATCGAAGATGACGTCCGTGCCATCGCCCTTGTTGTAGATGTAAACATCCTTGCCCGCGCCGCCGAACAGCGTATCGTCACCAGGGCCGCCAATCAACACGTCGTCGCCGGCTCCACCAGACAATGTATCGTTGCCCTCCCCAGCGATCAGCACGTCGTCGCCGCCATTGCCCCACAAATCATCGTTACCGGCTCCACCGTCGAGTATATCGTTGCCGCATTGGCTGTCGGCAAGGAAAGAACCATTGTCGCCAATCAGCGTGTCGTCGCCATCGCTGCCCTGCAAAACATCATTGCCCGCACCGCCGAACAGCACATCGTTGCCCGTGCCGCCCAGAATCAGGTCGTCGCCGCCGCCGCCATGCGCCCAATCGTTGCCCGCGCCGCCGATCAGCAGGTCGGCGTCGCCGACGTCCGCGTTGTATTCCCAGGAGCCGTTGTGGAAGACGCTGAGATAGGTCGTACCTGTTTCTTCCGGGATGACCTTCCGCTCAAGCATCCAATCCAGGTAGGCATCGGTGATCGTCGTATCGCCAAACAAATTGTCGTCGCCGGCCCCGCCGATCAGAATATCCCTGCCCAGCCCGCCGGCAAGCAGGTTGCCGCTGGCGCTGCCGATCAAGGTGTCGTCGCCGTCGTTGCCGGAAAGCAGGTCGGCGTCGCCCGGCACGGCCTCACCGGTTTCGCTGTTCTTGATCGCCGCTTCCAGCGTCAGCGTGCCGTCGTGGCTGGTGTCGGCGAAGAGCACGTCCTTGCCGACGCCGCCGGTGAGGAGGTCGCCACCGCCGCCGCCTTCGATCCAGCTACCGTCATTGTCAAAGCCATTGACGATGTCGCGGCCTTCGCCCATCTCCATGCGGTCCTTGCCGCCATTGCCATAAACGAAGTCGTTGCCGCCGCCGGTCTGGAAGACATCGTTACCCGGGCTGCCGCTGAATTCGTCGTTGCGATCGGGTTGTTCGATCAACGGCCGACCGTCCTTGCCGTCGGCGCGGATCGTGTTGCCGAACGCATCGTATTGGGGCTGGATGCTGTCTTTGCCCGGATCGCTGTCCCAGTCGGACAGATCGCCGACGAAGGTGGGGTCGCCGTTTGGCCTACCCGGCAGGTCGGGGATCAGGCGCAGCCCATAGCTGCCTCCGGCCGTCGCCGCCTTGGCGAAGTCGAAGTGCTTGAGGGTGAGGCTGTCGTTTTTGCCATCCGTGCCGTCGTTGAAGGTCAGGATCAGATCGTCGCCGTTGCGTATGGCGATGAAGGCATTGCTCCCGGTGCCGCCCGTCCAGGTGCCGTCGCCGGTTTTATAGCCGAGGGTGAACAGTTCTTCGTTGCGCTGGATGACCGCTTTGCCGTCGCTGTCGTGGATCGTGTCCTGGCCGTCGCCGGTGGTGAAGCGGTAGAGGTCGAGTCCTTCGCCGCCTTCCAGAGTGTCGTTGCCTTTGCCGCCGGTCAGCACGTCCAGGCCGCCCATGCCGTAGAGGTGGTCATTGAGGTCGCCGCCCTGTAGCACGTCGCGGCCGTTGCCGCCGAACAGGTAGTACTGATTTTCTTTATTCGACATATCCGCCTCGCCCAGGCTGCCATGTTGGACGATGACTTTCTGGCCGCTGTCGAGTTGCTTGTAGATGCGTTGGGCGGTGTTGGGCAGATCAGAGAGGCTGGCGGTGTCGCCCTGGACGATGGGCTCGTTCTCGCTCGCCGCTTGCAGCCAGTAGTTGAGAAAGTCGCCCCGGTCGGCGTACCAGGTGTCGCTGTAGTGGGCCTTGCTGGTGTCGGCGAGTCCTTTGTCCTCCTGCCAGTCGGTGTAGAGCTTGCCCCAGGCATCGCCGATGATGGTTTCGAGGCCAGGGCCGGAGAGACGGAAGGGGCTCAAGCTGTAGAGCGCCGCAAAGGCGCCGAAGTCGGTGTGGGCGCTGTCCTTGAGCGAGGCCGCCTGGCTGGCGGTGAGCGCGGTCAGGGTGAGTTTGTCTTGCAGCGCGGTATAGGCATTGCTGTCGAGCAGCTTGTTGAGCGCGTCGTAGAAGCTTTCCCGCCCGTTGAAGTTGACCCAGTTACCGTCGGCATCGGCATGGCCTCTGTCGTTCAGTTCGGCCCAGGTGTTGCCGTTGGGGTCGCCGCGCAGCGTCTTCCAGGCTTCCGAGCCGAGCAGTTGGATGCCCAGGGAATTGAGCACGTTTTCCAGCACATCGCCTTCGGCTTTGCCTTGGCCGCCCGAAACGCTGTCGGCTTTGAAGATGGAGGCGTTTTTGAAGATGGTGTCGACCGCTTTCAGCACCGTGTCGTTGCTGCGCTGGCTTTCCGGCAGGAGGTTGAGCAAAGCGTTCTGGATGTTCAGCGAATCGACGATGAGCATCAGGCTGTGGGTATCGCCGAAGTTGTTGTAGGTGTAGTCATTGATCGGCAGCAGCGCGCCGGTGTCCCAGAGGACGTCGAGGGTTCCCTTGATGACGTTGCCGCGCAGCAGCGGTTGATCCTCGATGAAGAGGTCGACGTTGATGCCGTGGTGCCATTGGGAATCGGACACCATCGCGGTTTGCTTGGTGGTGGTTTCGCGCCCGACGATGTCGTATTGGTTGTCGCGTAGCGGGGTGCCGTAGTCCTTGCCGAAGAACATGTTCCAGGCGCCGGCCGGGGTCGAGAGCGCCACGGTGTTGGTGGCCGCCCATTGCACGGCCATCTGGTAGGTAAAGCTTTCCTGGGCGATGTGCTGGTCGGGGATGGCGGCGGGGCCGCCGTCTTTGATGTCCTTGACGCCGTTCAGGTAGACGACGCCTTCCTTGAGGGTGACGAGGTTGTCGAGCGCTGTTTGCAGGAGCTTCTTTTCTGCGTTGAAGATTTGGAGTTGGTATTCGGTTGCGCCGAGGGGCAGCGCGATGTTGCCGAGCAGCGTGAAGTCGGCGGCGGTGGGTTTGTGGCCGTCGGCAAGACTCAAACGCAGTGCGTTGTAGGCATCGCGCAGTGCGGGGTTGGTGAATTTGAGGGCGATCTGGTCGGGGTGCTCGCGCATGGCGATGAA
>WQUQ01000261.1 GCA_009782025.1 Desulfobulbus sp.
TCCAGCAGCAGGTGGGCGAGCGTCTGCGCCGTTTTGCCCAGCCCCATGTCGTCGGCCAGGATGCCGGAGAGGTTTTGCGCCCGCAGGAATTGCAGCCAGGCCAGGCCCTCTTTCTGGTAGGGGCGCAGGGCGAGTTGCAGCCCGGCCGGCAGCGTGATGTCGACAATGCCCTGGGCCGCCCGCAGGCGCTCGGCCAAGGCCAAAACATCGTTCTGACCGCGAAACTGCCAGCGGCTGACATCGTTGAGTTCGGCCAGACGCGGCGCGTCGAAGCGCGACAGGCGCAGCGTCGCGCCGCCGCTGAAGCCATCGAACAGGTCGATCAGCGTCGCCGCCAGCGGTTTGATGCGCCCGGCCGGCACGCGCAGGCGCTTGCCGCTGGCGGTATGCAGTTCGATGCCTTCGTCATCAGGCACGCGCGCCAGTTCGCCGGCCTCCAGCCAGCGCGGGTCGCGGCGGAACAGCCCGGCCAGGAGCGGCGCCAGCGGCAGGCGCTCGCCCTCGACGATGATGCCCATGTCGAGATCGAACCAGCCGTTTCCCGCATCGAGCAGTTCGGCTTCCCAGCCGTCGACCTCGATCACGTGGTGGCGAAAATCCTCGGGAAATTCGATCTGCCAGCCAGCCTGTTCGAGCCGGTCGACGCCGCTTTGCATGAAGGGCGTCCAGGCGGCTTCGTCGGCCAGACCGTAGAGACCTTCCGGGGCGCTGCCGAAGGTGTACAGGGTATGCCCCGGCACCTTCTGCAAGCCGCTCGCCAGGAGCGCCGCCAGCGCCCTGGCTTCGGCTTCCGGGCGGCGCTTGAGGCGCACCGTTTCGCCTTCGGGCAGGGTGATGAACTCGCTCTTTTCTTCGGGCCGGATGTCGACGTCGGCGTAGCGGAAAATTACCCTGGCGACATCGAACAGGCCGCCGGCAAAGCTCGCCGGATAGTTGCGCCAGGCGCGCTGCCCGTGGGTATGCAAGGTTTCCAGTTGCAGCACGGCTTCTAGCGGAACATCCACCAGACGCAGGCGGGCGCTGGCGTCCTCGGCCGGCAGCGGCAGTTCGGGCGCCAGTTCGGACAAGGCCTCGGCAACCAGCGCCGCCTCCCTGGCCGAGAGCGGCGGCAGCGAGAACAGGCGGTTGATGACGGCCGGACTGCCGGCCACGTCGAGCGGCCCGGCTTCGCCCTCGTTGAAGTCCACGTACCAGGGCGGAGTGACGCCGATGGTCATCGATACGGGCGGCTCCGGTTTCAGATAGGGGCGCTGAAAGCCCTGGCTGTCGATCTGCCAGCCGATGCTGGCCGGGCGCGCGTCGCCGGCGGCCAGCGGCAGGCCCAGATCGCCTTCGGGATAGAGGCGATGGCTGGCGACCATGCGGTGCAAAATCTCGGCGCCGTGTTTCGGCCCCAGGGCGAAGGCGCGCAGCGCCGTTTCATGGCCGCGTTCGGCCCAGAGCAGACGCAGGATGCCGAGGTCTTCCTCGTTGACGAATTGCGGCGGCGTCACCAGGGCGCGGTCGACCTTCCACCATTCCCCGGCGTTTTCCGGGTACTTGCCCTTGCGGATCTCGACGCCGAAGTGGCGGCGGTCGGTAGTCCATTTCAGGAGGTAGAACAGTTGCTGGCGAGCGCCGGCCGGCCGCGCCTTCTTTTTGGCCACGGCAATCGAGACGCGGCGCAGGTCTTCGACCCAGGAGAGCACGCTGCTGCTCAAGCGCTCGGTCGGGTGGCGGGCGCTGACGCCCTTGAGCAACATCGCCGCGACATGCTTGCAGTGGATGCCGACCGGGCAGGAGCAGCGGCTGGCGATGATCGTCATGCCATTCGCACTCTGGCTCAAACGCGCCTGGACGGTGTAGGGAACACGCGCCGAACCGGGCACGGTGGCGCTGATGCGATCGTCGGCCATATCGAGGTCGCGGACCAGGTCGACATAGGGACGCGCCTTGGCGATCTCGCGACTGGAGAACCATTCCGTGACATCGTCTTCAGTGTAGGTGTCGAGGGTAACGACGGTCATCACAGGTCAGAAGATGAAAACAGGGTTGAGGATCGAAGCCAGCATCACCCCCAACAGCCCGGCCAGCAACAGGGCAATCAGCGCCAGCCAGAAATTTTGCCAGCCTTGCGCGGCCAGCAGGCGCTCGATCTGCGCTTGCAGGTCGGGCGCCTCTGGCCGGGCCAGCGCCTGGTGCGCCAGACGCGGCAGTTGCGGCAGACTGCGCGCCAGTTGCGGCAGTTCCTGCTTGATGCCGCGAAGCAGGCCGCGCCAGCCGATCTGCTCGCTCATCCAGCGTTCGAGGAAGGGCTTGGCGGTTTTCCACAGGTCGAGTTCCGGGTCGAGTTGGCGGCCCAGGCCCTCGATGTTGAGCAGGGTTTTTTGCAGCATCACCAGTTGCGGCTGAATTTCGACATGGAAGCGGCGCGAAGTCTGGAACAGGCGCAGCAGCACCTTGCCGAAGGAAATATCCTTGAGCGGGCGGTCGAAAATCGGCTCGCAAACGGCGCGGATGGCCGACTCGAACTCATCGACGCGGGTATCCTTGGGCGCCCAGCCGGATTCGACGTGCGCCTCGGCGACGCGCCGGTAATCGCGGCGGAAAAATGCGAGAAAATTCTGCGCCAGATAGCTCTTGTCGCGGTCGGTCAGCGTGCCGACGATGCCGAAGTCGAGCGCGATGTAGCGCCCGTCCGGGGCGACGAAAATGTTGCCGGGATGCATGTCGGCATGGAAAAAACCGTCGCGGAAAACCTGGGTGAAAAAAATCTCGACGCCAGCCGCCGACAGTTTCTTGAGATTGACGCCCGCAGCGCGCAAGCGCTCGATCTGCGACACCGGGATGCCGTGCATGCGCTCCATGACCATCACCGTCGGGGTGCACCAGTCCCAATACACTTCCGGCACGATCAAGAGTTTTGAGTCGGCGAAATTGCGCCGCAGTTGCGAGGCGTTGGCCGCCTCGCGCATCAGATCCAGTTCATCGCGCAGATATTTGGCGAATTCGGCCACCACTTCCCGCGGTTTCAGGCGCTTACCGTCGGCCCACAGCTTTTCCAGCAGCAGCGCGAAATTGTCCATCAACGCCAGATCGTGCTCGATGACCGGGAGCATGTTCGGGCGCAGGATCTTGACCGCGACCTCGTGGCCGCCATCCTCCACCTTGAGGCGGGCGAAATGCACCTGGGCAATCGAGGCCGAGGCCACCGGCTCCGGGTTGAATTCGGCAAACACCGCGCTGGCCGGGCGGCCGTAGGCCTTCTCGATTTCTTCGAGGGCTAGCGCCGAAGCGAAGGGCGGCACGCGATCCTGCAATTTGGCCAACTCGTCAGCAATATCGGGGGGCATCAGGTCGCGGCGGGTGGACAGCACCTGGCCGAACTTGACGAAAATCGGCCCCAGCGCCTCCAGCGCCAGACGCAGCCGCTCGGCGCGCGGCGTCGACAGATCGCGCCAGAATTGCAGGGCGTTGCTCAAACGAACCAGGCGTCCCGTCGGTTCAAGTTCGAGCACCATCTGATCCAGCCCGAAACGGCTGGCGACGGCGGCGATCTTGAGCAGGCGGAAAAGGCGCATGACGACGGACAGACCCGGCAATTCGGGGAAAATGGCAAACGACCATGCTAACACGTCGTCGCCACGGCCGCTTTCGCGTTTTGCCATGGAGCATCCGCGTTGCGGGAACTCCGGCGCTACAATGCGCGGTTTCACGGTGACCCACATGACACGACTTCTCTGTCTCGCCCTCGGCCTGGTCGTCGCG
>WQUQ01000262.1 GCA_009782025.1 Desulfobulbus sp.
ATCCGGCCCATTGTTCACTTTGCCTTGAGGTATAATTCACGGCCGGTTTATCAATCCACAATCAATAACCACAGGAATGCCAAATGAGCATCTCGGAAGATTTTCTCGAACGCGAAAATTTGCGCGCGCAGATGTTTGGCGACGTATGGCGGAATCTGATCCCGGAGGTTTTCCGCGACGTGCCGACGTATTACAACAAAGGCAATGCCGTGGCGTCGCTCGGCACGTGCTCCTGGTGGAGCAACCGCTTTGCCCGCGACATCGATGAACGGCTGCCGCAGAACGCCAGGGTGCTCGATGTGTGTTCGGGCATCCACGACATTCCGCTCCGGCTGCTGGCGCTCGATCCGCAACTCGAAATCCACGCCGTCGACGGCAGCCCGCACATGACGCAGGAAGGGCAGCGGCGCGCCAGCGAACGCCATCTCACCATTCACGCCCAGGTTTGCGACGCGCACGTTTTGCCGTTCCCCGACCATTCGTTTGATGCGGTGACGCTGCAATTTGCCTCGCGGCATCTCGAAATCATCCGCGCCTTCAAGGAAATTTTCCGCGTGCTCAAGCCCGGCGGCATTTTCTGTCATAACGACATGCTGCGCCCTGCCTCGCGCGTGATCGAGGTGCCCTATCTGGCCTATCTGCGTTTCTCGGTGTGGTTTACGGCCAAACTGTTCGGCAGTTCGGCCGAAAGCATGAAATGCGTGGGTTACTTCGCCGATGCCATCCACCATTTCTACAAACCGGAAGAAATGTCCGACCTGTTGCGCGGTATCGGTTTCACCGATGTTGAAAGCCACAGCTTCATGACGGGCGTGATGTCGTACCACATCTCGCGCAAACCGCTGCCTCAGGCTTGAGTTTCCTCACCGCTTTCTGCGCCCCCGCTCGCGGGGGAAAGAGGAAGAAATGAACGCGCCTCCCGCGCCTGTGATGCGCCGCTGACGATCACCCGATTGCGGCCTTGGCGCTTGGCGTCATAGAGCGCCTCGTCGGCCCGGCTGAGGGCGATTTCCAGCGTGCTTTCGCTGGCATCGGCCAGGCCCATGCTGAAGGTGACGCAAATGCTGCGGCCATCGCCCAGGTCGATGGCGCTATCGGCGCAGGTTGCACGGCAGCGTTCGGCGAGCGCGGCGGCATCGGCGAGGGTGATTTCGGGAAAAAGAAAGGCGAATTCCTCGCCGCCGTAGCGGCAAACCAGATCCGACTGGCGCAGATTTTCCTGAAGCCGGACGGCGAAGGCGCGCAGCACGGCATCGCCGGCGGCGTGGCCGTAGGTATCGTTGAGGCGCTTGAACAGGTCGAGATCGGCCATGCCGACGATCACCGGCCGCCGGTAGCGCTGCGCCCGGTGCAGTTCCGCCTCGGCGGCGGTCATGAAATGGCGGCGATTGAACAAGCCGGTCAGGCCGTCGCGGTTGGCCAGCGCCTCGAGCGCCTGGCGCGCCTTTTCATTTTCCGCCAGCAGGTTGTGCAGCTTGCCAATGGCTTTCTCGACCGCCTGGATCTCGGCCAGCGCCGCCGGTTTGAAGATCGGCGCCGGCTGATCGACGCCCAGGTCGGACAATGCCTTGCCGATGTGCTGCAATGGCTGGATCAGATAGACCCGGAACAGAACCAGAAACAGCAGCAGGAAGAGGCCAACCACAATCGCCACCACGTTGAGCTTGAAACGCGCCAGGCGGATCGCCGCGGTGACATCGTCGAGGTCTGTGCTGAGCAGGTTGACGCCCTGGGTCGAAACATCGTCGACAAGCAGCCCGAGACGCGCCGATAGCCGCTGCCATGCGGCAAAATTGGCGGCGATGGCCTCTTTGTCGGTCGTCGAATCGTAGACGATGCCGGCCAGGAAGCGCTCGATCTCGCGCGTCTGCGCGGCCGCCTCGGGATATTCGAGCACGCTCGGATGACTGGCCATCAGCGTGACGACGAACATCGCCTGCTGCATCGCCTCCGGCGTGGTTGCCGAAAAGATGCGCTCGCCGGCCTGGCGCAACTGCTCCAGATTGCGGGCCAGGCGCTGGTAACGGATGATTTCCGGTACCGTTTTGTCTTGCAGATCGCTGGCCGTTTTGATGACGCGCCCCTGGTCGACCCAGATCAGCCCGACCATGACGCCAAAGCACAGCGCAAAGAGCGCGGCCAGCAGCACAAAGGCCCTGCCGGAACCCAGGCCGCGGACATGGAAGCGGATGGTTTGCATGAATCAACCTAAAAACCGTAGTTGGACGCGCCCGAGCGGGCCGGCATCGGGTGGGCTGGCAAGGCGCGACGACGCGGCAGGCTCGCGCCTGCAAGGAGGAGCAACGCCGCCAGCGCGTCCGAGGGCGGTTCGATCGGGCGTGTAGCGACCTCACCCAAATGGTGACGGTCATCGAAACCAGAACAGGTCGTGTTCATGCGGATTTCTCAAGGATCGCAAGCGATCAACTGCGGTTTTTAGGTTCAATCCAGGCCGAAAGGAAAATGCCGGAACACCAGGCGCGAATAACTGCCGTCGCGGTGCATGTCGGCGATCGCCCGGTCGACCGCCCGGCGCAGATCGCTGCGTTTTTTCGGCAGGGCGATGCGGACGCCGCCGCCGAGCTGGTCGACCATCAGCGGCGCGCCGTAGAAGCGGTAACGCTCGGCCGCTTCGCCAACCAGCAGGGGATAGGCGCTCAGTACCGGCAGCAGCGCGAAATCGGCCTGACCATCGCGGAGCAGCGTGAAGGCATCGGCCATCGTGTCGACGCTCAACACCGTCAATGAACGCGGGTCGGCCAGCTTCAGCAGATAAGCCTGCTGCTGCGAGCCGGTGACTGCGGCCACGCGCGCGCCGCGCAGCGTCGTCAGGTCACTGCTGTCGGACAGGCCGGCGCGGCCAACCAGGCGCGATGAGGAATGCCAGAGGGGACGACTGAAGGCAACCAGGCGCTCGCGCTCCGACGTGTGCAGATAATTGCCGAAGCCGAGGTCGAACTTGCCCGCCGCAACGCCGGGCAGAATGTTGTCAAAACGGACGTAGTCGATCTCGCAACGGGCCATCAGCCGCCGGCAGATCTCGCGCGCCAGATCTTCGTTGAAAGCGCTCAGACTGCCGCTGACGCCGCCGTCCACGCTGGGTATCCGGGTGCCCAGCGCGACACGCAGCTCCCCCGCCGATGCCTGCATCGCCATGGCGATGCAGGCCCAGAGCACCACGATGCAACGCCAGCGCATAGACCACCTCGCATCAAACCAGCATCTCCAGTATATACCGTTTGCTTGGCGGCGGACACCGGATGCGGGTCAACGAGGCGCTTTCCCCCGCGTGCGGGGAAGGTCGGGATGGAGGAGAGCCAACGGTTCAGCAACCGCGATAAAGCGGCGGCCGCTTCTGCATGAAGGCGTCGATGCCCTCGCCGGCATCCGCGCTCATCATGTTGCAGGCCATCACCTCGCTGGCGTAGGCATAGGCATCGCCGAGGCCCATTTCCAACTGGCGGTAGAACATGCCCTTGCCGAGGCGCACGGCGACGGCGCTCTTGGCCAGGATGGCGCTGGTCAGGCGCTCGATCTCGGCATCCAGCGCGTCGGCCGGGACGACCCGATTGATGAGGCCCTTGGCCTTGGCTTCCAGCGCGTCGATGAAATCGCCGGTGAGCAGCATTTCCAGCGCCGCCTTGCGGCCGAGGTTGCGCGCCAGCGCCACCGCCGGCGTCGAACAGAACAGCCCGACGTTGATGCCGGAAACGGCAAAACGGGCGACGTCGGCGGCAACAGCCAGATCGCAGGCGGCGACCAGTTGGCAGCCGGCGGCGGTGGCAATGCCGTGCACGCGGGCGATCACCGGCTGCGGCAGGCGGCCGATGGTTTGCATCAGGTGGCCGCACTGCGTAAACAGCGCCTGCATGAAGGCCTGGTCGTGGTTGGCGCGCATTTCCTTCAGGTCGTGGCCGGCGCAGAAGGCGCGGCCAGCGCCGGCGACGACCACGACGCGCACCGCCTCGCTGGCGGCGATGGCATCCAGTTCGGCCTGAAAAGCGTTGAGCATGGCCTTGGACAACGAATTGAACTGGCCCGGCCGGTTCAGGGTCAGCGTGGTCAGGCCATCGTCACGGTCGTGACGCAGGATGAAGGGTTCTTCGGGCTGCATGGGTTGTCTCCCGTGGTGTTTTGGATCGGCCAATGTACTGGAGAACGCGCCGGTCTGCCAGCCGACAACCCGGCTGATCTGGAAATGGAATTACAATCCGGCCACGATTCATTCCGTGAGCGAAAGTGAGCAAAGCAGCATGCAATTTGAAGGCACCGACACCTACGTCGCCACCCGCGACCTGACCCTGGCGGTCAACGCCGCCCGCGTCCTGCAACGCCCCTTGCTCATCAAGGGCGAGCCGGGCACCGGCAAAACCCTGCTCGCCGAGGAAGTGGCGCGGGCGCTCAAGCTGCCGCTGTTCCAGTGGCACATCAAATCGACCACCAAGGCGCAGCAGGGCCTCTACGAATACGACGCGGTTTCACGGTTGCGCGACTCGCAACTGGGCGACCCGCGCGTCGAGGATATTGCCCACTACATCGTGCATGGCGTGCTGTGGCAGGCGTTTGAATGCGACACGCCATCGGTGGTGCTGATCGACGAAATCGACAAGGCCGACATCGAATTCCCCAACGACCTGCTGCGCGAACTCGACCGCATGGAATTCCACTGTTACGAACTGCACCGCACCGTAGCCGCCAGGCATCGCCCGCTCATCATCATCACCTCCAACAACGAGAAAGAACTGCCGGATGCCTTCCTGCGCCGCTGCTTCTTCCACTACATCAAATTCCCCGACCGCGAGACCATGCAGCGCATCGTCGCCGTGCACTTCCCCGATTTGAAACGCGAATTGCTCAAAGAGGCGCTGGAAGTTTTCTTCGACCTGCGCGACGTACCGGGGCTGAAGAAAAAACCCTCGACCAGCGAATTGCTCGACTGGCTGAAACTGCTGCTGGCCGAGGACATCCCGTCCGAAGCCCTGCGCGGCAAGGACGCCCGCGCCGCCATCCCGCCACTGCACGGAGCGCTGCTCAAAAATGAGCAGGATGTGCATTTGTTCGAGCGGCTGGCATTCATGGCGCGGCGGAAGTCGTAAACCCGCGGTAGGGCGGGGCAAGCCCGCCGACCCATATCAAATTTGATTTTGACCCGGCGGGGCAAGCCCAGGGCAATCGCATGAATCCGATCGTCATGGCGGAAGGCTGTGCGAAGGCACAACGCCCTCTCCCTCGCCCCGCTTGGCGGGGAGAGGGCGGGGGTGAGGGGAGCCGTTTTTCTGACTTTCATGGGCGCGAATTGGACGCAAAAAAACAGAATTTGATGAACGACTCCCCTCATCCCGGCCTTCTCCCCGCCAAGCGGGGAGAAGGAGGCGCTTTGAGCTTCCCCGAAACAATGACGATGGCGTTCATGCAATTGCCCTGGGGGCAAGCCCCGCCCTACGGCCTTGGGCGGGTATTTCGGTGATAATCGCCCGATGCGCCGCTTTCTCAAACGACACCTGCCCGATCACGAAACCATCCGCCGCAACCGCTGGCTGCGGCCGTTCGCCAATACTTTGCTGCATCCGCGGCTATGGTGTCTGAATCGCCACTCAGCGGCCGGGGCCGTCGCCGCCGGGCTGTTCTGCGGCCTGATTCCGGGGCCGCTGCAAATGCTCGGGGCGGCTATCTGCGCCGTGATTTTTCGCGTCAACCTGCCGCTGGCGCTATTCACCACCCTGTACACCAACCCGTTCACCATTGTCCCGCTCTACCTCGTGGCCTATGCGATCGGCCGGCTGCTGCTCGGCGAAAGCGGCGACTTCATCGCGCCGCCGGCCTTCTCGGCCGCCGATTTCATCGCTTACGCCGAAGCCCTGGAAGCCTGGATGCTCACTGTCGCCAAACCGCTCGGCATCGGCCTGCTGGCCCTGGCCTGCGGCCTGGCCGTCGCCGGCTACCTGTTGACCAAGGCCGCCTGGCGCTTCTACCTGATCGCCGCCTGGCGTCGGCGGCGTTCTCGCTGAAGCGGCTTCAGGCTTTTCGCTTCAAACGTTCAACTTCACTGAGAAACGATGGCGTGAGTTCGGCAATCAAGGCTTCGACATCGCGTACCTGGTGCTGAACCGTCAACACAGCAATGCCTTGCGGCATGAGGTCGTAGATCACAAAGTGCCGCCGTGCGGGAACCATCAGAAAAGGAGCCGAGCGCTGCTGCCGCAGACGACCTTTTTGGGGATTGGCCGCCGCATCGCTCATGACCGCGTACAGGTCGGCAAGGTAGCGATCAGCGACGCTCTCTCCCCATTCACGGCGCGACCATGCGTGAATGCGGCGCAATTCCAGCGCCGCATTGCGGGTCAGGAGGAAGGCGGCGGGCAACGGGCCGCCATTACCAGCCATCCGCTTCCTTGCGGTCAAGCGTCGCCATGTCTGTTTTGAAATCGCCGCTTGAGGCAAAGGCGCGACCGGCAGCCAGATCTCGATAACCGCTCAGAATGGCATCCTGCACGACCTGACCTTCGCGCCGTTCCATGTCGCGGCGGATCAGGTCGCGCACATATTCGCTGGGCGTTTCGTAAAGGCCAACCTCGCCAACCATCCGTTCGACGAAGTCAGCCAAGGGTTTGGACAAACGGGCATTGATGCGTTCGGACATGGGGAATTTCCAGATCATTCGATAATTCATTGTCGCATAGCCGGGTTCTCTTGTCGCAATTATTGCCCACCGGAGTGCAGCAACCGCCCATCCGCCAATTGCAGCACGCGGTCGGCGCGGGCGGCGAGGGTGCGGTCGTGGGTGACCATGACCAGGCTGCTGCGCTGGTTGCGCACCCGTTCCAGCAGCAGATCGAACACGATTTCGGCGGTTTGGCGGTCGAGGTTGCCGGTGGGTTCGTCGGCCAGCAGGCAGGAGGGGGCGCTGACCATGGCGCGGGCGATGGCGGCGCGCTGGCGTTCGCCGCCGGAAAGCTCGCCGGGGCGGTGTTCCAGGCGGTGGCCGAGGCCGACGGCGACGAGCATGGCGGCGGCTTGTTCGAGCGCTTCGGGACGGGCGATGCGGCGGATCAGCAGCGGCATGGCGACGTTTTCCCGCGCCGAGAATTCGGGCAGCAGGTGGTGGAACTGGTAGACGAAGCCCAGGTGCCGGTTGCGCCAGTCGCCGCGCGCCACTTCGCCGAGCGCCGAGAAATCGCGGCCGGCCAGCGCGACGCTGCCGGCGGTCGGCGCATCCAGCCCACCGAGCAGATGCAGCAGCGTGCTTTTACCGGAACCGGAAGCGCCGACCACGGCGACCGTTTCGCCCGGCGCGACATCGAGGTCGATGCCGGCGAGCACCGGCACCTCCAGTCCGCCGCCGCGAAAGACCTTGCCCAGATTGCGGGCGCTCAGCAAAACCTCACTCATAGCGCAGCGCCTCCGCCGGATTGACGCGCGCCGCCCGCCAGCTTGGGTAGAGCGTGGCCAGCAGCGCCAGCGCGAAGGCGACCAGGGTGACGCCCCAGACATCGCCCCATTGCAGGTCGGAGGGCAGGTCGGAGATGTAATAGACCTCCTTGGAGAGAAACTGCACGCCGAACAGGCGCTCGATGGCCGGCACCACGACATCGATGTTGAGCGCCAGCACGACGCCGCCGATGACGCCGAGCGCCAGGCCGATGCAGCCGACCAGCGCGCCCTGGATGACGAAGATGGCCATGACCGAGCGCGGCCGCGCGCCGAGCGTGCGCAGAATGGCAATGTCGGCCTGCTTGTCGGTGACGGCCATGACCAGCGTGGACACCAGATTGAAGGCGGCGACGGCGACGATCAGCGAGAGGATGATGAACATCATCGTCTTCTCGATCTGCACGGCGCGGAAGAAATTGGCGTGGCTGCGCGTCCAGTCGCTCAGATAGGCGTCGGCGTTGATCCGGGGGGCCAGTTCCTGAACGATGCGCGGCGCGGCGAACAGATCATCCACCTTGAGGCGCACGCCGCTGACCCGGTCGGCCATCTGGTACAGGCGCTGCGCATCGGCGAGATGAATCAGCGCCAAACCGGCGTCATATTCATACATGCCGACCTCGAAAATGCCGACGACGCGAAACGATTTCAGGCGCGGCACCATGCCGGCCGGCGTCACCGTGCCCTGCGGCGCGATCAGGGTCACCTTGTCGCCGGTGAACACGCGCAGCGAGCGGGCCAGATCGACGCCGAGGATGATGCCGAACTCGCCGGGACGCAGGTCATCGAGGCTGCCGCTCTTGATGGTGCGGCGAAAATCGGCCACCTGATCCTCCTGATCGGGCAGGATGCCGCGTACCAGCGCCCCCTTGACCGCGCCATCGGCGGTCAACATCGCCTGCGACTGGACGAAGGGCGCCGCCGCCCGCACTTCCGGGTGCCGCAACGCCTCTGCCGCCAGGGCCGGCCAGTCTCCCAGTTCGCCGCTGATGCCGGTGATCTCGATATGCGAGGCGACGCCGAGAATGCGCGTGCGCAATTCCTTCTGAAAACCGTTCATCACCGACAGCACGACAATCAGCGCGGCAACGCCCAGCGCGATGCCGAGCATCGAAATCAGCGAGATGAAGGAAATGAAATGATTACGGCGCTTGGCGCGGGTATAGCGCAGACCGATCAGCAGTTCGTAGGGCAGGGCCATGCGGTGGGAAAAAGCGAGAGTGCGGCGGAAAGCCGCTATGGTAGCGTTGCCCGGCTTGCAGGGACAGTTGAGTTTCGGCAAATGGCTCATCAACCAAACACGCAGTTCGGTATACCTGATAAAGTAAATCACGAAAGGTGCCCCCGCCCTTGCCCGGTGGCGGTAACTTCAACCCACACTGTAGGAAAGGAGATGGCATGAACATTTTCAAGAGAGATGCTTCCTTGCACAATTTTCAGTGGGAAAATTTGGGGGACATCAAGGAAGGCCGTGGCGATCTGGGTGAAGACATGCCGGTTCTCGTGTACCGGCTGATGCAGTATACGATGCTGGATATTCTCACCAAGGATTTCGGCGCCGACAAGGCCAACGAATATTTTGTCCGCGCTGGACACTTGGCTGGAGAGGAATTCACCAAAAATGTCCTGGATACCTCGGTGGATTTCGATACATTTTTTGCCAGCCTGCAAAAGGCGCTTCAGGATCTCAAGGTGGGTATCTTGCGCATGGAAGCTTTCGATGCGGAAACCGGCAACCTTGTTCTTACGGTAGGTCAGGATCTGGATTGCAGTGGCATGCCCATCACTAACGAGACGGTTTGCAATTATGACGAAGGCTTCATCGCGGGCATCTTGTATACCTATACCGGCAAGAAGTATGTTGTGAAAGAGGTCGACTGCTGGGCCAATGGAGACCGGGTCTGCCGATTCAACGCTTCCGTCGTCACTTGACGATCGCCATTTGAGATAGCGGCTGCCGGCCAGGGAACGGAGGAGTCAGGGAAAATTTCACATTCAATCGGTGACAAGCTCTTCTGCTATTTGCGCGATGCTTTGTACTACCCAAACCGCGCGCAACTGGATCCTGCCTCCCTCCCTGAAGATTTCCGTGAATTCGGGGAGGGGCTGGTTTGCTTTGTGGAAATGCTCAATGAGACCAGAAAACTGGCCACGTCGCTTTCGCGTGGCGATCTTTCTTGTCCGTTGCCGAAGCCGGACAATGAAATAGCGTCCAATCTGAAGTCCCTCCATGCCACGCTGAAACATCTGACCTGGCAGACCCGGCAGGTGGCAAACGGCGACTATAAGCAACGCATCAGCTTCATGGGCGACTTTGCCGATGCCTTCAATCAGATGGTCGTCCAACTGAAAGAACGGCAGGATGCCCTGCTGGGCGAGATTGAGACCATCCAGAAGCAGCGGCGCGATCTGGAACGCAGTAACAATCTCTTTGAAATCATTACCGACCGGCTGTCCGAATGGATCGTCGTGTTCGACCGGAATACAGGGGAGCGGCTTTTCACCAACCATCCTGTCGAAAATCTCCTGACCAA